>DEPZ01000057.1 GCA_002359025.1 Erysipelotrichaceae bacterium UBA3379
ATAACTAACTAGGAGGAAAACTATGAAGCTAAGTGAAGAGAAATTGACTTATTTGTTGTTTTTGTATGATATACGTGGTCAAAAATACACAATAACAAATATGGCAAATCAATTAGGCGTATCAAAATCAACAGTCAGCAAAGTATTAAGTTCGTTTTATCAAGAAGGTATAACTGAATATAAAGGAAAAGTAGAATTATCTAAGCATGGGTGTATGTTAGCAAAACAGTGGAAAGAAGAAGTCAAAAAGATTACAGATTGGCTATGTGTATCGAGTTCATTTGATTTACAAACAGCTCAAAAAGAAGCTGTTGTATTGGCTTTATATATGTCTTCTTCATCAAAAAATCAATTAATATATCATCAAAATATGAGTGATTTTTTTAAACGGATAGATCATATAAAGATTGTTTATGGAGATATGCTAGTGAGTGATCTAAAAGATGGAAATTATCCTTTTGCATTTACAATATATAAAGATAAAACTGATCAGAGAATGGAAATATCCATGGCAAATGATGCATTTGTACATCCAGGTATATTGAAAGTACAAGATGGAAAAGGTTATCTCATCTTAGAATCGAAAGAAATCGAAAGAGAATCATTAATGGGAAGAATTGTTCTTAAAGGGAGATTAGAAACATTAAGATATATGAAAAATAAACAATTTGTTGAAGCAATGAAACAAAATCATTTTTATTATATACCAGTTTCATGTTTAGAATTTTATTATAATAGAGAAGAGAAAATGCTTCAGGGACATATGAAGTTAAAAGTTACACCTACTGTAGGAAGGATGCATATGCCTGAAAGTACAGCCTATTTATCAATATTTTTTAAATGATGTTTCATAGGGAGAAACGTTGATAAATTGTAAGGTTTATACAAAATATGGTGAAAATGTTTCATAGGGTTCAACAATTTTTTTGGTTGCTATATGGGAAAGTCTTGTTATAATTTGTATGAAGTTAGACAATGCTAACCTAAGGAGGATATATATGAAAAACAAATCATTCAATTTATTATTAGCTGGAGCTATGTGCTTATCATTAACAACATTCACAGCACACCCTGTACAAGCACAAACAACAGCAACAGATATTTCAACACATGCAACAAGTACAACTGATTCAACAACAGACAGTGATACTAATGAAGCAACAGATAGTGTTGTGACTGTGGAAGATGGTGAATACACAGTTGATGCTAAATTTTTAAAAGAAGGATCAACAACAGAAACATCTATGGCTAATCTTGCATTAAATGGTGCATCATTAAAAGTAGAAAATGGAAAAATTACTGTTTTCTTAAATATGCAAGAAATGGAAATGTATGGCATGAAAGCTACTGTTGATGGGATTTCATACCAAGATGTAGATGGAACATGGCAAGAAGCAGCTACCACACAAACAGAAAATAATATACCTACACAATTCTCATTTGTATTACCAGAAAATAAAAGTTATACTGCAATTAAATTCTTTTATTTAGGTCATGATGCAACAGCAAGGTTGTATTTAGATTTAGCAAATATTGTAGAAGTGATGACTGTTGATAAAACAGGTTTAAAAACATTGATTGATCAAGTCAGTGCATATAATCAAGCAGACTATACAAGTGCAAGTTTCCAAGTATTAGAAGATGCATTAAATACTGCAAACACAGTATACGTAAATGAAAATGCCACACAAGATGAAGTAGATGAACAAGTAGAATTATTAAATAAAGCTATTAGTCAATTATCAAAGAAACCAACAAGTGGTATTGAATTATTAAATGAAGATGGTGTTTATCAATTACCAGTTCATTTATGGAATGCAACTGTAGATAAAGCATCTATGGCTGATTTGGCATTGGTTAAAAATGCAATTATTAAAGTTGAAGGTGGAAAGCAAATAATCACTATCTACACACAAAAAATGACTATGGGAACTATTGAAGCTTATTTACAAGAATTAAAACTTGTCAATAGTGATGGAACTTATACAAATGTAGAAGCAAGTACAAGAGATACTAAGGGAAATCCTACAAGCTTTACATTTGAATTGCCACATACTAAGGAATATATTGATGTCATGGTTAATCCACATGTTGCATTGATGGGTAATCAAGATATAGCAGCAAGACTTAAACTTGATTATTCACAATTGGCAGTGTATGTAGAAGATACAACTACTGATAATACAACAGTAGAAAATCCAACAACCGAAAATACAAATACACATAATCAAGTGACACAAACACAAGATAAACAAGAAGAAACACAAGTTAAAACAACTCAAAAGATAAAAGATGTTGTTCAAACAGGTGATGAAACAAAAGCTGGATTAATTGGAGGATTATTAATCTCTAGTTTATTACTTGGATTTATTGTAAGTAGAAAAAGAAGATGCGAATAAAAAGATTATTTATTATAGTAGCAACATTCATCTTTATGAGTGTTGCCATACTTCAACCTATACAAGCATTAGACGATGGAGCATACTTAATGGGATGCTCCTCATCTTATGCTAATCCTCTCACTGGTCAAATAGAAGATGGTGGAACAAATATTGCTTTAGGTGATAGCATGATTGCGAGCATTTTAGAAGATCAGTTATTATTAGAAAAGGTTGGAGGAAAGATATATGTTACAGTTGGTTTAGGATTATCTTCTCAAGTTTCCAATGTTCGTATGAAAGTTATGGATTCAAAAGGAAATATGTCAAGTAGAAGTGTTGCTGTTACTGGTTCAAGTCAGGCCAATGGAGATGCTGTAAAACATTATCGTATTCAAGTTGATTCATTGTCACAATATATTAGTCCTATGATGTATGTTGATGCAATGGGAAGAGATGTACAGTTCTTTATTACTTTAAATTCTTCTTCGATTTCTGTGGGAACAGGTATATATACAAGTCAAATGGTGAAAACACAAACTGAAACAAAGACTGAGTCTTCAACAAGTCAGACACAAACTCAATCATCTCCAAAGAGAGAGAGTGAATCTTCACAAAATACTAAGACTAAAACTGAATCTCAAAAAGAAGAACAACCAACAGAGGAAACAAAAACAGAAGTTGTTGAATATACAAAAGAATCTTTATTAAAAGATGTTCAAGGATTGACTTACTATGAAGTAGAGTCAAACTCATCTCTGTCATTTATTCCTTTTATTATTGTAGGAATAGGTATTATTGTTATGGGAGGTTTCATTTATGTTAAAAAAATTAAGAAATAGTATACTTGTATTGTCTCTTGTCTTTTTAACAGGATGTGTAGATCAAAGTGGAAATCAATCAGGAGAATTGACAATAGCAGCTTCATCTGTAGCAGTAGCTGAAATTCTAGATGCTTTAGAGGTTGATGCAAGTCAAGTTGTTGGTATTCCATCTAGTGAAACATATGCAATACCAGAGCGTTATAAAGATGCAACCAAATTAGGATCAGCAATGACTCCTGGTATGGAAATACTCACAAAGTTGAATCCTCAACTTATTATCAGTCCTAACTCTTTAGAGTCAGATCTACAATCTCAATATGAAAAAATCGGTATTTCAAGTGCATTTGTTAATTTAAAGAGTGTTTCTGGAATGTATAAAAGTATAGAAGATTTAGGAAAAAGACTAAACAAAGAAGAAAAAGCTGAAGAATTAATCAATGAATATGTATCATATATGAATACATATCAACATAGTTCATCACCAACTGTGCTTATTTTAATGGGACTTCCAGGAAGTTATGTTGTAGCAACAGAATCAAGCTATGTAGGTGACTTAGTGAAACTCGCTAGGGCAACAAATGTTTATGGTGATGGCGATGGGACAGATTTTTTAACAGCAAATCCAGAAGATATGTTAAAAAAGAATCCAGATATTATCTTGCGTACAAGTCATGCATTGCCTGATCAAGTGCAAGAAATGTTTGAAGAAGAATTTAAAACAAATGATATATGGAGTCAATTTGATGCTGTGAAAAATAATAAGGTTTATGATTTGGATTATGAAAACTTTGGAATGAGTGCAACTTTTCGTTATCAAGAGGCATTAAAGGAGTTAGGGGAGTTATTATATGAATAAACATCCTAAACTCTTTTTGGCTAGTATTGCGATTATGTTATGTGTCTGTTTCTTTATAGCTATTAACTTAGGGAGTATTCATGTAACTCCATTAGAGTTATTCAAAGGATTATTTATTGAGTATAATCCTGATGTGGCAAGTATATATCAGATTCGTTTTCCACGTGTAATTGTATCTATATTCATTGGTGGTGCGCTTGCATTATCAGGTATGATATTACAAGTTGTTTTAAAGAATCCTTTAGCTGATCCAGGGATTATAGGGATTAGTCAAGGGGCATCTTTAATGTCTTTATTGATAACGTTTTGTTTTCCGAGTCTCTATTTTTTTAGACCTGTATTTGCGTTTATTGGAGGAATCGTGACTTTTCTTATTATTTATGCATTATCATGGAAAATATCACCAACGCGATTATTGCTTGTTGGAGTAGCAATCAATTATATTATCACAGCGATTATTGAGTTTATATCTTCATCATTTTCATCAATAGCATCACAAGGAACGGGCTCTATGACATTTATAACATGGCAAGATGTAAATTATGTCATCATGTATATACTTCCTTTTATGATTATTTCTTTATTTGTTGGTAAAGCATGTACATTGTTATCTTTAAATGAACGTACTTTATTATCACTAGGAGTGCCAGTATCAACATATCGTTATCTATTATCTTTGTTAGCAGTTATTCTTTGTTCACTATCCGTAGCGATTGTTGGAGTGATGAGCTTTGTAGGACTTATAGTTCCACACATGACGCGCTTATTTATAAAAGCTCATTACAAATATCAGATTATCGCCAATATGTTACTTGGTGGACTGATATTACTTGTTGGTGATACGCTAGGACGTGTTTTATTATCACCGTATGAGATATCTGCTTCTGTCATGATGGCTATTATAGGTGGACCAGTATTTATTATTTTATTAAAGAGAGGAATTTGTTATGATTAATATTAATAATATAAGTTTTTCATATCATGAAGAGGCCTTTATTCAAGATTTATCTGTAACATTTCCTGAAGGACAAATTACATCTATTATAGGCCCTAATGGTAGTGGAAAATCTACATTGTTAATGCTTATATGTCGTATTTTACAATTATCAAAGGGGCAAATCACTTTGGATAATAGAAATATTAAAGAAATTTCTCATAAAGATTATGCTAAAAAAATTGCAGTTGTGCATCAAAAAAACAGTATTGATCAAGATCTTGATGTAGAAACACTTGTAGGATATGGGCGATTGCCATATCTTGGTTATTTTGAGCAGTTATCTTCTCAAGACCATGAAATTATTGATTGGGCTATAGAAGTGACAGGATTAAATGAGTTTAGAAAAAGAAATTATAGTGAACTTTCTGGAGGACAACAACAAAGAGTATGGATAGCTTTGGCACTTGCTCAAAAAACTCCTATTTTATTACTTGATGAACCTACAACATATTTAGATATAAAATATCAAATAGAAATCTTAGAACTTATTCAAAAAATTAACCAAGACTATCAAATGACAATTATTATGGTTCATCATGATATTAATCAAGCTATTCATTTTAGTCATCATATCGTTGCTTTAAAAAAAGGTATAAAAGTTTTTGATGGAAAAAGTCAAGATTTATTAGATCAAGATAAACTTCAGGACATATATGATGATGATTTTACAATCATCCATCATCATGATCATCATATAGCATTGAATTATTAAAGCCCTTTGAGGCTTTTTTGTTTGTAAGTTGATAATAATATTTATACTTTCATATAACCATAGATATCTATTGACAGATTATTATTTCTATAATAAGTGGTTGTATTTTATAAAAAATAGGTCTACAATAGACACTATATATAAGAAGGGAGAAAAGTCTACGTTAGTAGCAAAGAATGTACGGTCATAGATCGGAATTAACGCCTGTGGACTAGAAATGAGGATGAAGCAGGAATTTTTTTGCTCATAGTAGCAGTATTATGGTACAAATTATTTTATTTTTTGTCATTGTCTTGTTAGGCATTTATGTATTTAAGGCATTTCCTTTTGAAAAAGGGAATGTGAAAAATTTAGTGATTGCAGCTATTTTTATTATTTTAACTGCAATATTAAAAAGACTCACAATTATGATTCCATTGTTTGGAACAGAAAGTTTAAAGGTTGGTTTAGAATATATTCCCCTTATGTTAGCAGGATATTTCTTAGCACCAAGTTATGCATTTTTAATAGGATTAGCGAGTGATTTGATTGGTTTGATATTGGTTCCTACAGGTTTTCCGTTTTTAGGATTTACACTTGTTATGATTTTGGTCAGTGTGATTCCATCACTTGTAAAAAACTATATCGAACATTATAAGCAACATCTATCTCAGACATTTGTGAGTCATTTGGCTGAAATCGTCATTGTTTTGATGGGGATTGGTGCAGTCATTTATTTATACTTTTTAAAAGAAATCAAGATATCAGATACAATGCATACATTAACAATGAGTGCAAAGTTGCCACTTATGATGATATGTATCGTGTTGGTGATTGCATTTATCGTGATTATACATATATTAAAATCTAAGATCAGTGAACATCAAGCACATGAATTTTCTGTTTGGATTTTATGTGTAACATTGACTGAACTTGTATGTACATTATGTTTAACACCACTCTGGTTGGATATTATGTATGGTATACCGTACTTTGTCTCTTTATGTATTAGAGTGATTAAACTCTGTGCTGTTTTACCTATAGAGATATTTATAGGTTATTCATTAATTCAATTATTGAACAGAATTCTAAGATAACTATGAGGAAACTCATAGTTTTTTTGTTTAAAAACTAAAAAATGGTAAAGACTAACTATGAGGTGACAAAGATGGATAGAAAAGAATATGATGATTTAGCAGATCAATTAAAACCTAAAAATCATATGTTTAAAAATGCATTTTATGCATTTTTATATGGAGGTGTTATAGGTATGATTGCGCAAGGGCTATTAGAATTTTATATGTATATATATCATTGCAATCAAAAAGAGGCAACACCTATGATGATTATTACATTAGTCTTTATTGCTTGTTTATTAACTGGTTTAGGTCTTTATGATAAGCTTGCGAAAAAAGCAGGTGCTGGAACTTTTATACCCATTACTGGATTTGCAAATAGTATGGCAGCCAGTGCAATGGATGCCAAAAGTGAAGGTTTGGTATTAGGGATTGCAAGTAATATGTTTAAACTGGGAGGAACAGTTATTACTTTTGGAATTGTAAGTTCTTCTTTGTTAGGGGTGATACGATATGTCTTCACGCTTTTTAGGTAATTCTATGTTATTTGACAATGTATATGTGTTATCAACAGGAACAACATGTGGACCATTAGAAAGTCAAGGACCACTAGGAGAATATTTTGATAAAAGTTTTCAAGATTATCATTGTCATGAAAAATCTTTTGAAAAAGCAGAACGTACCATGTTAAGAGATGCTTTGGATATTTGTTTAAATAGACAGAAATATAGATATAAAGATGTTGATTTATATTTGGGTGGAGATTTGTTGAATCAAATAACAACTGTGAATTATCTTGCTAGAGAATTGCCTTCGCCTTTTGTAGGATTATATGGTGCTTGTTCTAGTTTTAGTTTATCTATGATTATAGCTGCATTACTACTAGAAGCGAATTATTTTCAACGTGTTGTCACACTTGTCTCTAGCCATAATGCTACAGCTGAAAGACAATATCGTTATCCAATTGAATATGGTATTCAAAAAAGAGAGACATCAACTTTTACAGCAACGGGTGGTGTTGCAACATTACTCACAACTCAAAAAACAGATATCAGAGTTGAAGCTTGCACAATAGGAAGAGTCATTGATTATATGCAAGATGATCCAAATGATATGGGTAGAGCAATGGCACCAAGTGCTTATGATACAATTATGCAACATTTTAAAGATCTAAAACGTAGTTTTCATGATTATGATATTGTTGTGACAGGTGATTTATCTACTTATGGACATTCATTATTAAAAGAAATGTTACAAAGAGATCATATAGATGTTATGAATTATCAAGATTGTGGTTGTTTGCTATATGATGTCAATCAACAGGAAGTCTTTCAAGGTGGAAGTGGTTGTGCATGTAGTGCATTAGTCACTATGGGATATTTATATCAAATGTTAAAAGAAAGAAAATATAAACGTATTTTAGTTATTTCTACAGGTGCACTTCTATCTCCTATGATGTCTAGTCAAAAAGAGAGTATTCCTTGTGTTGCTCATGCAGTGAGTTTGGAGGTTGTGGAATGAATTATATAATGGCATTTTTATTTAGTGGTCTTGTATGTTTTTTAGCACAAATTATCTATGATAATACAAAATTAACACCTGGTCATATTACAAGCATATTTGTTGTATTAGGTTCTTTTTTAGATTTGTTTCATATCTATGATGTCTTTATAGATATTTTTCATGCAGGAGCATTGATTCCTATTACAAGTTTTGGTCATTCTTTAATGCATAGTGCATTAGAGGCAACGAAAGAATACGGTATATTTGGTATAGCCATTGGTATGTTTGATTTAACTGCAGCGGGGATTAGTGCTGCTATTCTCTTTGGATTTTTAGTGGCTGTTATTTTTAAACCAAAATCATGAATGATTCATATGATTTAAAACAACGTATTCTTTATTTTAGAGGAAGACATATATTTTTATGTTATTTAGCGAGTCTTTCGAATGATACATTGATATCAAGGCTGGTAGAAGGATTAGAACAAAGACAAGGTAGAGATTTATATAATTGTATTCATATGGGTGATGTTGAGGTTGTTAATACAAATGATATAGAAAAAATTCAATATGCTCTGATGAGTGGTAATAGTGCTATCATTGATGGTGAAAAAACATATATTATGGATACAAAAAACTATCCTAATAGAGCCATCCAAGAACCAGAAACAGAAAAAAGTGTAAGAGGATCTAAAGATGGATTTAATGAATCCATCTTAAATAATACAGGATTAATTCGTAGACGTATCAAAACACCAGGTTTATGTTTTCATAGAGAAATCATAGGAACTTATAATCAAATGGATATCGCAGTTGTTTATATTGAAGATAAAGTCGATAAAGTTTTATTAAGCCAAGTTCTAGAACGTATTCATAATATACAAAGTGAAGAATTAATTATGAGTGATAGAGCTATGGAAGAAGTGATTCTCGATCAAGGTTATAATCCATTTCCATTAGTCAGATATAGTGAAAGACCAGATATTGTAGCTACTCATGTACAACATGGACAAATAGCGATTATATGTGATACATCATCATCAGTGATGATGATACCGACAACTTTATTTGAAATATTAGAACATGTAGAAGAACATAGACAAACACCATTAATTGGAACATTTATTAGAATAATGAGATTACTTGCAGTCATACTTTCTTTATATCTTGTACCTATATGGATTGTTTCAATACGATTTTTAGAGTGGGATTATAATTTTTTTATACAAGTCTTATTAATGGAGTTATCAATAGAACTTCTTCGTATAGCAACAATTCATACACCAGTTCAACTTTCTAGTGCAATGGGGTTGATTGCTGCATTGTTACTGGGACAGTTTGCAATCGACTTAGGATTTTTTACACAAGAGATCTTATTGTTTTGTGCAATTAGTTCTATAGGTGGTTTTGCGACACCAAATTACGAACTTTCATTAACGAACAAATATATTAAGTTTATGATGATTATAAGTATTATGTTTTTGAATATATATGGGTTTGTATTATTTAATTTATTTTTACTGATTTATCTTATCAGATTAAAACCTTTTGGTGTTTGTTATTTGTATCCATTAATTCCTTTTAATTATAAAGCTATGAAACAATTTTTAATACGTAATCCTAAAGTCTAAAGACTATAGGATTTTTCTTTTTATTTGTCATTTTGTATGTTATAGTAGTTAAGGGTGAATGAAATGGAAAAATTAATCATGTTAGGTACTGGAAATGCCGGAGTTGTTGATTTGTATAATACATGTTTTGCTTTAAAACATGGTCAAGAATATATACTTGTTGATGCAGGTGGAGGTAACCGTATATTGAAACAGTTACAATTAAAGAATATCTCTTTAACTGATATTCACTATGCGATTGTGACACATGCACATACTGATCATATCTTAGGGATGATATGGATTTATCGTATGATAGGTAGTTTGATGGTATCGAAGAAGTATCAGGGAGATTTGACAATCTATTGCCATGATGAAGTTAAGGAAACATTATGTATGATGATTGAAAGAATGCTGCCTTTAAAACTACAAAAATTACTCAATGAGCGCATCTTTATACAAGAAGTCAAAGATCATGAAGTTATTGATATCTTAGGTGTAGAAACAACATTTTTAGATATTGCTTCTACAAAAATGAAACAATTTGGCTTTAAAATGAAGTTGGAAAAAGGAAATTTTGTATGTCTAGGTGATGAACCATGTGCAAAGCATTTAGAAGCAGAAGTCAAAGATGCATATTTCTTATTACACGAAGCATTTTGTTTATATGGTGATAGAGAAATCTATCAACCATATGAAAAACATCATTCCACTGTCAAAGAAGCAAGTGAATTAGCACAAAAACAAAATGTTCAAAATTTGGTTCTTTATCATACAGAAGAACATCTTCAAGAACAAAGAAAAGCATGTTATCTTAAAGAAGCAAAACAATATTTTTTACATAACGTTTATGTACCAGATGATTTAGATGAAATTGATTTATAAGGGGATTAGAAAATGGATGAACGTATTTACTCTACATATGTACAGATATTAAAAGAAGAACTTGTTCCAGCAATGGGATGTACGGAACCAATTGCGTTAGCATATTGTGCAAGTTTGTGTCATGATCTTTTGGATGATGATATTGTGAGTGTTCATATAGGTGTTAGTGGTAATATTATTAAGAATGTAAAAAGTGTGATTGTTCCTAATACAGATGGTTTAAAAGGTATTGAAGCAAGTGTTGCTGCTGGTATTGTTGGCGGAGATAGTCAAAAAGTGTTAGAAGTTATTTCTCATGTTACTGCAAAGCAAAAAGAGAATATGAAAGTCTTTCTAGAAACAATTCCTATGAAAGTAGAGCCATTAGAAAGTGATTATGCTTTAGACATAGAAATAACAATTCAAGGTAAAAATCATACAGCAAAAGTAAGAATTGCAGGATATCATACCAATGTCATATTAAAACAAAGAGATCAACAAACTCTCTTTGAATCAGGTGTTATGAATAAAGATGTATCTACAACTGATAGAAGTTTACTTTCAATTGAAAATATCTGTGAATTTGCTAATATTGTTCAATTAGATGATGTCAAAGATGTTTTAGAAAGACAAATTGCATATAATATGGCAATTGCTAAAGAAGGACTAACACATGATTGGGGTGCTAATATTGGTAAAATTCTATTAAAGACTTATGGCGATGATGTCAAAACAAAAGCCAAAGCTTATGCAGCGGCTGGTAGCGATGCCAGAATGAGTGGATGTGAATTACCAGTAATTATCAATTCAGGAAGTGGTAATCAAGGAATGACAGCTTCACTTCCAGTTATTGTCTATGCTTTAGAAGAAAAGAAATCTCATGATTTATTATTAAGAGCATTGGTTGTTTCTAATTTATGTACAATCCATCAAAAAACAGGGATAGGGAGACTCTCTGCCTATTGTGGAGCTGTCAGTGCTGGTATTGGTGCAGGGTGTGGTATTGCATATTTAGATGGTGGAGATTATAATGCGATTGCTCATACCCTTGTTAATGGTATTGCAATTGTTTCTGGTATTGTTTGTGATGGTGCAAAACCTTCATGTGCTGCAAAAATCGCTTCAAGTGTTGATGCTGGTATATTGGGATATTATATATATAAGAATAATTGTGAGTTTAAGGGTGGAGATGGTCTTGTCTGCAAGGGTGTAGAGAATACAATCCGTAATATAGGAAGATTGTCTCAAGAAGGTATGAAAGAAACTGATAAAGAAATTATTAAAATAATGTGTGGTTAACCTGACAATGTCAGGTTAATCTTTTCGTAAATTATATGAAATTCATATATATTTATGATATAATTGCCAAAGTGAGAGGGTGATAACGTGAGTTATGAAGTGACAATAAATGATTTTCATGGTCCATTAGATCTTTTGCTTCATTTGATTAAAGAAAAAGAAATGGATTTAGAAACGCTAGAAATCTCAGTCATTACTGATCAATATCTTGCATATATCAATCAAATGAGTCAAGACCAGTTAGAGTCTATGTCAGAATATCTGGTGATGGCCTCTACGCTCATAGAGATGAAAAGCAAGTTATTACTTCCAAATGAAAAAGTTGAATTAGAAGATGATTATCAAGAAGATCCAAGAGAACAATTAATTAAACGCTTAATTGAATATAAAAAATATAAAGATGTTTTAGAAGATTTAAAAGACTGTTATGCAAAAAGACATGAAGTTTATACCAAAGCTCCAGCAATTATGGATGATTATGTTGTGGACACAACAAAATTAATACCTGATAATTTAGAAGTTTATGATTTGATACGTGCTATGCAAAAGATGTTCCAAAGAAAAATCTTAACAGCACCATTAGAATCAAAGGTGGCTAGGGTAGAAATCTCTATTGAAGAAAGAAGTCAAGAAATTAGAAATTATTTTCATCTTCATCAAAATCAAAGAGTTGATTTTGAAGATCTCTTTGATGAACCATCACGTATATATTTTGTTATTACATTTTTATCAGTACTTGTTTTGGTCAATCAAGATGAATTGTCTATAGAACAAGATGGTAACTTTGAAAAAATTTACTTAAGGGGGCGAAAAGTGAGTGGATAAAGAAGAAATATTGAGTATTATAGAAGGTATGTTATTTCTTTCAGGCGATGAAGGTTTAACAATCCAACAAATCGCTTCTGTATTACAAGTTTCTAAAAAAGAAGCAACGACATACTTAGATGAATTAATTGAAATAATGAATTATCGTACAATCCAAGGTGTAGAGATTGCTAATTTTGGTGGAGTCTATAAGTTAACAACCCTTGCAAAACATCATGAGTTTTATCAAAGAATGGTTGCTCAAAATGAAAATACCTTATCAAACGCCGCCTTAGAAACACTTGCAATTATTGCTTACAATCAACCTATTACTCGTGTGAAAATAGAAGATATTAGAGGAGTAGGATGTGATGCTATGATTAGAAAGTTATTAGCAAAAGCATTGATTAAAGAAGTAGGTAGAGAAGATTCACCAGGGAAACCAATATTATATGGTGTAACAGATGAATTTATGGATGCATTTTCATTAACATCTTTAGATGAATTACCTGAATTAAAAGAAATGAAAGAAGACTTTGATGAAGAAGATATCTTTAATACAAAATATACTGAAAATATAGAAACAAACGAATAAAGGATATGTAAAAGAGACTATAAGGTGTAGAAAGTCTCTTTTTTACGTTGAGGATGTAAACGCTTTCTATCGATGCTTTTTATGTTATAATAAAATTGAAGATAAGAATTGTTAACTGTTATTATATTTATTTAAGCCTAAAATAGAAAAAGAAATATAGAACAATGTTAACTTAAAACAAGATAATAATGTAAAGAGAGGTGGATTCAAATGTTAAAATCAAAGAAAATAGTCTATTTTATAATCTGTCTATTGCTTTTTATTGGTGGTCTTGTTTTTTTAGATCAGCAAACGACTTATCTTGCTGTTGTAGATCAAAATGAAGTCGAAGCTTTAAATGGCGATATTATCATAGAAATGAGTTCGGGAACTTCGGTAGGATATTTTAAGAAGGCTAAACTAGAAGAGGTAGAAAAAGGTGTTTATAGTATTAAAGCATATTTTTCATCATTATCAGGAGAATATTCCGGATATAAATACAAAATTGACAATTCAGATAACCATATTAAAGAGATAAGGCAATATAGTTTAGATGACTCAGGTGACTATACTGTTATTTATCAAAATGATAATTCATGAAATTGAATATAAGAATAGTTAGCATTTTTGAGTCTAAAATATAAAAGTATTTATAAACATAATCATCTAGACATAAACACATGAGGGAGGGATATTTATGAAAATTCATAGAAATTTATTTTATGTATGCTTAACTGGTATAATGATTTTTTATATCATGAACTTAATTGATTCCATGTATTTAAGTGATTTTAGGTTTGGTGGAATTGTTTTATGGGGATGCTTGATTACCAATGTCATTTTTATAATTAATCTTTTGTTTGAATCAGATGTTCGTATGAAAGAACTTCTTGTCAGGTTATTAGTCTTAATAGTGTTTATTTTGATAACTATATATTTAAAAAACTATATGACTATCTATTCTACAATACTTAGCGTTTATTTATTTGATTTAGGTTTCTTGTTAGCGAAAATAATTTGTGAAAAGATACATATCAATCAAACTATTAGAAAATATCTATTCATTGCTGTCCCATTAGGGCTTGTTTTTAGACTACCTACATATATAAATGGTGAAAATGTGATGCTTGTATCTTCTGATGGCTATATGTATGCAATAATTTTTGATACATATTTACAATGGTTTTTAAACTTTTTATTAGCAGTATACTTAGGAACAATCATTATTTTATCTGATCGTACGAGTACATTTAATCTTATTGCAAGTATTATTTATTTGGTAATTCTACTAATATGGCCTAAAGTGATTGCTACACATGGGTTAAACGATTCTAATTTAGTGATGAATAGTTTTGCATTTCTTATATCTTATATTTTGATATACTTTTATAATAGAAGGCAGAATAAAGTTAATATTGTTTGATATCGAGATAGGGGAATTCCTATCTTTTCTTTTATCTGCTTAAATATAGGGTTTGACATTTGAGTTAGCATATAGTAACATTCATCTAGAAAAAGGAGTATACGAAG
>DEPZ01000072.1 GCA_002359025.1 Erysipelotrichaceae bacterium UBA3379
CTGTGACTGATGGTCTATCAAGTCAATAAGTAGGTTTCTAATTCTTTTAAAAATATTTCTTGATTGACCATCAGATGCATGATAGAAAATTTAATTTTTATAATTTCAAAATTTACTATATTCTTATAGTGAATTGTGCTTAATTTCACGATTTTTCTAAAGACATTATCGTATGCCTGTGTCACGTGGTCAATCAAAAAATATTTTTGAAATATAATATATCAAAAATTAATACGAAAATTATTAATCTTTTTATGATAATACGATTGGTGTGTTTATAATATTACTTTTATCTAACATTCTATAGTACGAAAGCTATTATTTAGTTTCATTGTAATGTATAAAACAAAAATATACTAAAATCATTAAACATATCAAAAATGAAGATAATTATTAAAATATCATGCTCCTATTAATTTGATTCACCAGTATCATCTTAATGATGATACAAATTACCTGATTATACCAGAATAAAAAGGAGGGAATTCCTCCTTACATCATCTTTATAAATTTTTATACTGCAATACTTAGTTGTTTCATAGCATAACTTACATATATTGTATTATTGTAAATTATCCTTTATAACATTCCTTCTAATGCTTCGTATGGCATAAAACCTAATTGACGATTAACTGGTTGTCCATTTTTAAATACAATAACTGTTGGAATTGATTGTACTTGAAATTGCATAGCTAAACTTTGCTCTTGATCAACATCAATTTTAACAACTTTGATTTCATCATGTTCATCTGCAAGTTTTTCAATGCTTGGTGATAACATTTTACATGGACCACACCAATTTGCAAAGAAATCTACTAAAACTGTTTCATTATTAGAAATAATATCTTGAAATTCTTGACTATTTGCATGTAATACATTTGACATATTTACGTCCTCCTTTAATGTAATTAGAGTTTATCATACTATACCCATTTCTTCAATAAATATGCTTCAAAGAAAAAGGACTATTGAAATTAATCCATTTCAATAGCTCCTGTATATAATTGATAATATTTACCTTTTTGTTTCATAAGTGTCTCATGATTACCACGTTCTATAATATGACCATGTTCTAGTACCATAATACAATCACTGTTTTTAATAGTAGATAATCTATGAGCAATAACCAATGTTGTTCTACCTTCCATTAATCCATCCATACCTTTTTGAACCAATGCTTCAGTTCTTGTATCAATAGATGAAGTTGCTTCATCTAAGATTAATGCTGGTGGATTAGCGACTGCAGCACGTGCAATAGCAATTAATTGTCTTTGTCCTTGTGATAAGTTAGAACCATCACCAGTTAACATTGTATCATATCCATCAGGTAAATGTTTAATAAATATATCAGCATTCGCAAGCTTAGCAGCTTTAATACATTCGTCATCTGTTGCATCTAATCTACCATAACGAATGTTATCCATAACAGTTCCAGTAAATAAATGTGTATCTTGTAATACAACACCCAATGATTTTCTTAAATCTGCTTTCTTGATTAACTTGATATCAATTCCATCATATGTAATTGAACCTTTTTGAATATCATAGAAACGATTAATTAAGTTTGTAATTGTTGTTTTCCCTGCACCTGTTGCTCCAACAAAGGCAATCTTTTCACCAGGATTTGCATAAACATCAATATTATGTAATACCATTCTATCATCATAATATCCAAAGTCTACACCTTCTAAGCGTAAATCACCCTTCATTTCAACAAGTTCAATTTCACCATTGTTACGAGGATGACGCCATGCCCAATGTCCTGTTTGTTTTTTTGTTTCTACCATTTTTCCATCGACATACTCTACACGACATAAAGTAACAATACCTTGATCATCTTCACTCTTTTGATCTAATAAATCAAAGATACGACTTGCACCAGCTTGTGCCATTGCAATAAAGTTTAATTGCATAGAAATTTGTCCAATAGGTTGATTGAAGTTTTTATTTAATGTCATAAATGCAACAACTGTACCAATTGTTAAATCAGCTTGTCCACTTAATGCAAGAACTGCACCAATAACTGCACATAAGATATAAGACATATTACCAGTTTGAATAGTGACTGGCATTAAGACGTTTGCAAATTTATTAGCTGAATAAGCACTTTGTCTCAATTCATCATTTAATGCTCTAAATTCTTCTATTGCCTTATCTTCATGATTAAAAACTTTAACAACTTTTTGACCAGAAATCATTTCTTCAATATAACCATTGACTTTACCTAGTGTTTCTTGTTGTTTCACAAAGTATTTACTTGATAAACGCCCAATACTTCTTGATACAAATACAATGACACATAACATGACTAAACTAATTGCAGTTAATGTTAAATTTAAAGTAATCATTGAAATCAATACAGTAACAATAGTAATAAAACTTGATGTAAATTGAGGAATAGATTGTGATATCAATTGTCTAAGTGTATCAATATCATTTGTATACATAGACATAATATCACCATGTGTTGTTCTATCGAAATAACGAATTGGTAATGATTCCATATGTTCAAACATTTCAAGTCTTAAATCTTTTAAAAATCCTTGAGTCACCACAACCATGATTCTACTAAAACTAAAAGATAAAATAACCCCAACTAAGAAGAAACATCCAACTCTCATTAATGCATGGAATAAACCACTAAAATCAGGAGAAGCACTTCCCATTAATGGAATAATATAATCATCAATTAATGTTTGCATGAATAATGTTCCTTGCACTGTACAAATAGCTTGCCCAATTATACAGAACAAAACAATCACAATCAAATGTCCATAACGTTTAAATACCATTTTTAATAAACGTAGTAATACACCTTTTTTCATTATGCTTCCTCCTTCCCTTTTGTTTGTGTTTCATATATTGTTTTATAAATCACATTATCTTTCAATAAGTTTTCATGTGTATCAAATCCATCAATAATACCATCATTCAACACAATAATACGATCTGCATTTTGAACACTTGAAACTCTTTGAGAAATAATAATCTTTGTTGTATCAGGAATACGTTCCTCAAAAGATTTTTGAATACTTGCATCCGTTGCTGTATCAACAGCACTTGTACTATCATCTAAGATTAAGATTTTAGGTTTTTTAAGTAATGCTCTTGCAATACATAAACGTTGTTTTTGTCCCCCAGATACATTTGTACCACCTTGTTCAATATATGTATTGTATCCATCAGTAAAGTTTTCAATAAACTCATCAGCACAAGCCAAACGACAAGCTTCTTGACATTCTTCTAATGTTGCATGTTCATTACCCCATCTTAAATTCTGTAAGATTGTACCACTAAACAAGACATTCTTTTGTAAAACAACTGCGACTTCATCTCTTAAAACTTCTAAGTCATATTTTCTTACATCATGTCCACCAACCAATACATGACCCTTATCAACATCATATAAACGAGAAATCAAGTTAACCAAACTACTCTTTGCACTTCCAGTTCCACCTATGATTCCAATAGTTTCTCCAGAATGTATATGAAGATTGATATCTTTTAATACTGGTTCACCTGAACCATGTTTATAAGAGAACATAACATTATCAAATACAATTTCCCCATTTTCTACTTTCTTTAAAGCATGTTCAGGAGAAACAAGATCTGATTTTTCATTAATGACTTCAGCAATACGTCTTGCTGATGCAAAAGACATTGTAATCATAACAAATGCCATAGATAACATCATTAATGACATTAAAATATTCATAATATAACTAAATAAAGAAGTTAATTCACCTGTTGTTAAAGTTCCTCCAACAACACTCTTAGCACCTAACCAAGATAAAAGCAAAATACAACTATAAACCGCAACCATCATAGAAGGGTTATTAAAAGCCAATATTGCTTCTGCTTTAGAAAATAACTTATAGATATTTTCTGCAGCTTTTTTAAATTTCTTATTTTCAAAATCTTCTCTTACAAATGATTTAACAACACGGATACCAACAACATTTTCCTGTACACTTTCATTTAATAAATCATATTTAGGAAAACCTTGATTAAAATAACGCATTGCATTATACATAATGCATCCTAGTGCTACAACCAAGAAGATAATTGCACCAACAAAAATTAAACTTAACTCATGATTAATTAAAAAAGCCATAGTTAATGCACAAATCAAATTGATAGGAGCACGAATACACATACGAATAATCATTTGGTATGCATTTTGAACATTTGTTACATCAGTTGTCAAACGTGTAACAAGACCTGCTGTACTATATTTATCAATATTAGAAAATGAAAATGTTTGAATATTTGTATACATTTTATCTCTTAAATTTGCAGCAAATCCTGTTGAAGCTTTAGCAGCATATTTTCCAGCTAAGAAACCTGTAGATAATGTACCAATCGCAATAATAAACATAATCAGTCCATATTTAAATACAGCATTCATATCTTGAGCCTGAATTCCTTTATCAATAATATATGCCATTAATAATGGAATCAAGATTTCTAAAATTGTTTCTACAATAACGAAAAACATAGTTAAAAAAGAATCTTTTTTATATTTTCCGATTTGCTTCATTAACGTTTTTACCATATACCCACCCTTTCTCTTTATACATTTTCATAACGAACAATAATCAACGGACTACTTTATTGATTTTTTCATATTTTCAATTAGCTTATCTGTAATTCGAATATATGTTTCAATTTCTTCGGGAGTTAATCCATCAACCAATTCTTGATGAAGCTGTTTCATGCTATCAGATACCCAAGTATAGAATTGAGAACTTTTCTCTGTCAAAACAATCTTCTTTAATCTCGCATCGTAATCTACAGCAACACGTTCTATCATCTTTTTTTTAGCCATTAATTTTAACATTTCTGAAGTTGTAGAACGATTAATTGAAAATTCTTCTTCTATATCTTTTTGAAAAGTATCTTTCCCTTCATTTTCCCTTAACTGCACAAATCCAATAATCCAAGCCTGCATTATTGTGGCACGCTCATGTAATGGGCCAAAATGTCTATCAATATTTCTCTTCATCAAATTGCTTAACATCTTAACACGATGGCCGACTGGATCTCTAAACATTTGATCACTTCCTTTAATTGTTCGGTTACGAACTGTATTATAATATATATTTTTTTCATTGTAAAGAAAAAAAGAAGAATAGTTTTTCTATTCTTCTACTACAGAAAATACATCTTTTCCAAGTCCACATAATGGACAAACCCATTCGTCTGAAATATCTTCAAACTGAGTTCCTGCAGGAACTCCATTATCTGGATCTCCTACTTCTGGATCATAAATCCATCCACAAACATCACATACATACTTCATCTTGACATCCTCCTTCTACCATTGTTTTTACTAATTCTTCAAGTTCTTTTTTATTTTCTTCACTTAAAGATGAACGAACTGTAATTGTTGGTTCTACAATTTCAATATCTTTCATTGTTTCTAATAGACTCTTCATTGCTTTATTGGCCATTGGAGCCCAAGAACCATTTTCAATTAAACCAATAGTTCTCTTTTGGAAATTCTTACTCTTTAAGTGATGTAAAAATGTTTCCATAGGACAGAACATACTTCCATCATAAGTTGAAGAAGCCAAAATCATACGATCATATTTGAAAGCTTTTGCAACTGCATAAGAAACATCCTCACGACATAAATCAACAAGTTCGATATTCTCTCCTTGTTTTTTCAATAAATCTGCTAAATACATAACAACATCTTTAGTATAACCATGTATTGAAGCATATGCAAGCAATATGACACTTTCTTCTGGTAAATATTGACTCCATGTTTGATAAGCGCATATGTACTGAGATAAATCTTCTTTTAATACTGGTCCATGTAATGGACAAATCATATCTATATCAATTTGTGCAGCTTTTTTAAGAACAGTTTGTACTTGCATTCCATACTTTCCAACAATATTCAAATAGTATCTTCTTGCTTCATCCATCCAATTTTCTTGATGATCTAAAGTTCCAAAAGTTCCAAAAGCATCAGCAGAGAATAAGACTTTCTCACTCATCTCATAACTCATCATAACTTCAGGCCAATGCACCATAGGAGCCATAATAAATTTTAGAGTATGTTGACCTAATTCTAAAGTCTCTCCCTCTTTAACAACGACTCTTTCATTTTCAAGTCCTGGGAAAAATTGATCAATCATAGTAAATGTCTTTACATTCCCAACAATTTTCATATTTGAATATTCTTTAGCAAGAGAAGCAACACTTGATCCATGATCTGGTTCCATATGTGATACAACAAGATATTCAGGTTCTTTATCTTGAAGAACATCTTTAATCTTATCTAACCATTCTTGAGTTGCTCGCTTATCAACTGTATCCATAATTGTTATATGGTCATCCATAATCACATAGGAATTATATGTAACACCATGAGGTACTGGATATTGTGATTCAAATAAATCAATCGTTCTATCTTCTACCCCTACATAAATAATAGAATCTGTAACATTCATTATTTTCACCTCTTCACTTCTTTAATGCATATACTACTATTTCAACGTTACAATATCAAAAGATATGCTCTAAATCTTTCTCTAATATTTTAATATGACTATATATAATATTCAATAACGAATATGCCAAAATTTAGCAAAATATGCTTTCTTCATAAAAAAAGAGTTCAACTTGTGAACTCTTATAATACAACTTTAACTGTTTGACCATCTGGACCAGGAGTTTCAGTTAAATAATTAACAATTTTTTCTCTTGTTTCTTGATTACTCACAACACAAGCAGAAACTTTTGTTGCTTCACCCTCTACAAGAGCACTCGCAAATCCAGCGCATCCTGGATAACCGCAACCTCCACAATTTGCTCCTGGAAGCATTTCAGTGACTTCACCAATACGATTATCTTCTTCAACAACAAGATATTTATTAGCAATCCCTAGTAATAAACCAAGGACAGCACCAACAACAACTAAAGCTAATATTGCACTAATGTTCATCTTTGTCTGCCTCCTTGTGATGTGCAGTGTGGTGAGAACATGCAATATTATTGCATCCTCCACACTCGCTCATATCTTCGCACCCTTCTGGTTTTGGGGTGTTTTTATTTAATATATATGTTCCTATGAAGATAGCAATGATAATTGCTAGCCATAAAATTGCCCATAAACTCATTATACAAGACCTGCGATTCCAGCAATAGCACAAGCCATAATTCCAGCAGTAATTAAAGCAATTGGAGTTCCTTTAAAACTTTCTGGAACACTTGCAATATCTAATCTTTCACGAATTGTTGCAAAGACATAAATAACAATTGTAAATCCAATTGGTACAGCTAACCCTGCAACAGCAGCTTCAATTAATGTATATCCTGCACTAATGTTATCTAATGCAACCCCTAATACAGCACAGTTTGTTGTAATTAATGGTAAATATACACCCATAGCCTTATAAATTTCTGGACTTGTCTTTTTCAAGAACATTTCAACAAATTGTACTAATGAAGCAATAACTAAAATAAATGTAATTAAATCTAGATATTGGATATTTAATGGATCTAATACATGATAATATAGAAAATATGTAATAATAGATGCTACAAAAATAACAAATGTAACCGCATATCCCATGTTCAATGCATTTTTAGGTTTCTTACTTACACCAAGTAACGGACAAATAGCATAGAACTTACTTAATACAACGTTATTGACAAATGTTAAACTAATAAATAAACCAAACAATTCCATACTACTTTCCCTCCGCTTTCTTTACTTTATTCGCTTTTCTTACTTTCAAGAATTGAATAAACGCAAGAATACATCCTAAAGTAATAAATGCACCTGCTGGTTGAGTAAATAATGAACAAGCATATTCACTCAATAAATCAATTTGGAAGATAACTTGAGTTGCATCAAATGGATTAAATAAGCTTAAACCACCTGTTCCAATTAATTCTCTAAAGAATGAAATAATAACAACTGCAATAGTATATCCAAGTCCCATACCTAATGCATCTAAAATAGAATCAATAACTGAATTCTTAGAAGCAAAAGATTCAGCTCTTCCTAAAATAATACAGTTAACAACAATCAATGGGATAAAGACTCCTAATGATTCATATAACTCAGGTGTATATGCATTCATAAGCATTTGCACACATTTAACAAGTGTTGCAATAATTACAATAAATACTGGAATTCGAATTTCATTAGGAATAATTTTTCTAAGTGCAGAAATAATAATATTACTCATTAATAACACACATAAAACTGCCATTCCCATTCCAATCGCATTTGTAAGTGATGTTGTAATTGCTAGGGCTGAACATAGACCTAACAATAACACAAAGATTGGGTTTTCAACAAATAAACCTTTTTTGAATATATCAAACTTTTTCATCTATGTTCCCTCCCTATTTAAAGTTTTCATTGTAATGAGCTGTTGCTTGATTAATACCATCTACAACAGCTTGTGATGAAATTGTAGATCCTGAAATTGTATCAATTGCAGATCCTATATCTTTACCTACGATACTATTTTTAAATGTATCCTCTCCAACTTGTGAACCAAATCCCTTTGTTTCACCACTGCAATCAGTAACTTCATAACCTTTATAAGTTCCATCATTATCTAAAGCAATCAAGAATTTAATTGGTGTACTTGCTCCACCATATCCTACGACATTCACTTCGTAAACATATCCTTGAGTTTGACTACCATTTAGAACTTCATAACAAGCAACTAGACTTGTATAATCTCCAAAATTCGTGTCAACAGCTCTAAAGTCTTGACCACCATCATACATTTTTACTAAGTTCTCTTTTACTTTTGCAATCGCAGCTTCTTGAATAATTGGATCAGTTTGTTGATAGACAAATGACAATGCTGCTCCAGATAATCCAGCAACAACTGCAAGGAAAAGAGCTAATTTTAATATTTTACCCATGTCATTCCCTCCTAATTCGCATTAGCAACTGATTCTTCAATTGCACCTTTGATTGCATTTTTAATTGCATTAGATGTAACAGTTGCTCCAGTTGAAGTATCAATACCATCAACTTCATCAGTAGACATACTTCCACCTAATACTTTATCGTGGAATGTTTGTGCATTTGCACTCAATGATCCTCCACTACCTTTTTCAATTAAATCTTTACCAAAACCTGGTGTTTCGCCAGAATATTCAAGGACTTTCACTGATTCAACAGTATCTCCATTAATTGTGACTTCTACTTGAACAGCTCCACCAAATCCATTTGATTCAACAACGTATTTATTACCATCATTAGAAACAAGTGTATATTTCTTTTGATTCTTAGCTGCTTCTGCTTCTTCCTGAGCTTTTTTAGCAGCTTCTTCTTCAGCTTTTTTCGCTTCTGCTTGTTTTGCTTCATAATCTGCTTTTACTGTAAAACTGATACCTGTTACACAAGCAATAGAAATAACTAAACAAGCACCGATAGATAACCATTGTTTAGCTATTCTTGTATTTGTTCTTCCTAATACAAATGAATCAATTAATGGTGTTAACATATTCATCATTAAGATAGAGAATAAAACACCTTCAGGATAATTCGCTTTTAATCGAATAATCATAGTTAAGAATCCTAAACAAATACCATAAATAATCTTTCCTAACGGACTTGTAGGAGATGTTACAGGATCTGTTGCCATAAAGATAGCACCAAATACAGCTCCACCTAATGCAAAATGAATTAAAGGATAGCTAATAGGATCTAATCCATTCACTAAAGCAAACACTTCAGCTAAAACCAATATCGTTCCTAAATAAGCTACAGGTATTCTATAATCAAATACACGACGGAATGCTAATACTACACCAACAATTAACAATAAAACAATACAAGTTTCACCTAAAGCACCTGTATGATTTCCTAAAAACAAATCAGAAAGTGTATAAGCAAATGCATCTCCACCCATCCAGCTTGTACCAGCCAACATTGTTGCTGGTGTTGCTTTTGTAGGAATATCAATACCATTAATTGTATTTGGTATATTTGCAATTAAATCATTTGCATAAGCCAAATGAACAACTACGCGCCCAACAAGTGCTGGGTTAAAAATGTTTTGACCAAAACCACCATATACTAACTTACCAAAGAAAATAGCAATAAATGATGCAATCCCAACAACATATAGTGGAGTTCCCACTGGTAATGTTAAGGCTAAAATAATTGCAGTGACAAGTGGAAAACTATTCTTTAAATGTTCCAATACATTATTTTTATGAATAAGCGCCCAAATTGTTTCAGTCACTAAAGCAACAGCAATAGATACCACATAAATAAGTATTGCTTTGACCATAGGACCATTAGTCGCAAAATTATAATAATAATAGTATATTGAATATGCTGCAATCACCAATAAACCGATTGTCAAATCTCTCATGATTCTATGAGTAGAGAGTTTGCGTCTATAATTCGGTGTCGTTCTTTGTAAAGTAATCTTCATAATAAACTCCTCTCCCTACGCTTTCTTTCTCTTTTGGGCAAGTTGTAAACGACGTTTTGCCTTAGCAACCATATCTGTCACTTCAATCTTACTTGGACATACATATGTACATAATCCACAACCTACACAACGTAATGTTTCTAATTTCTCTAATAAATCTACATTAGCTGCTTTTTCACCCTGCATAATACGTACAGGTTGTAAATGAGCAGGACAATGTAATGTACATTCACCACATTTAATACATGGTAATGCTTTGATATTTTCTTTCTTCATGACTGTAATAGCATTGTTATGAGAATAAATAACAAAAGTATCATTCATAACAGATTGACCCATCATAGGCCCCCCGCCTACAACAAATCCATCACAATCATCATCAACATAACCACCAATCTTATCTACAATGTAGTTAACCGGTGTTCCAATAACAACATCTACATTTTGAGGATTTTTTAAACCATTTCCTGAAAACGTAACAACACGACGTGTAATCGCTTCACCATTTCTAATACCTTTAGATAAAGCAATCGCTGTTGAACTGTTATTAACAATAACTCCGATTTCAGCTGGGAGTCTATCATATTCTTTATGGAATACAGTTTCTACAAGTGTTCTTTCCCAACCCATTGGATAGAAGTCTGGAACTTCTTTTGGTTCAATGTTTGGATAATTCTTTGCTTCTTCAACTAATAATTCCATTAAATCAGGTTTATGTTCTTTGATTGCAATAATTGCATTTTTAGCATTTGCTGCACGAATCATAAATTGTGCACCATCAAAAAGAGCTTTGATATCTCTTTTCATAGCTAAATGATCACTTGTTAAAAATGGTTCACATTCAACCCCATTAATTAAGATTGTCTCAATATTTTTTGCATTTTGATATTTAAGGTAAGTTGGAAAACCTGAGCCACCCAAACCAACAATACCTAATTCCTTCATTGCTGTTACAATAGCCTCGCTATCCATTTGATCAGGATTTTCTACTTCATAAGCTTTTACGCTTTCATCCTTATGATCATTTTCAATAACAATATGCTGTTGTAATCTTTTTGAAGCATGCATACGTTTTTCTGTTCCCTTGATAGTTCCAGAAACTGGAGAATAAATAGGTAACCCACTATTTTTCTTAGTCGCAAGTTTTGTTCCTATACACACATGTTCACCTTCTTGAACATGAACTTCGAAATCCGTTTCGAGTCCTAAAACAAGAGGTACATAAACAACGTCTGGTGCTTCAATAGACAAAATAGGCTTATCTTTTGTCAAAGCTTTTTGTCCATCCAATTTTATTTTTCCTTTACCAGATAAAATTGACATCGTATCCCTCCATATCTTTATACT
>DEPZ01000036.1:0-26271 GCA_002359025.1 Erysipelotrichaceae bacterium UBA3379
TTATATAAAGCACCAATTAAATTTGCATCATTATAATAATAACAATTTTCTATCATCGCATGAGGAATATCAAAAGGAATCTTTTCATAGATTTTATCTAATTCTTCTTTAATCATCTGCAATAACAAAGGTTGTTGACTAATTCCTCCACCAATTAATATCTTCTCCGGATCTAATATACATTGTAAATTATATATACCTCTAGCAAGACTTGATGCCACTTCTCTTAATGACTCTTTGGCTATATCATCATCTTGAGAAATCATATCAAAAATTTTAATACCATCTAGTGTACTCATATCACATTGTTTCTTCTGGGCAACTTTTGTTATTAAGGCGGTTGTACTACCTTTCACTGCCCATACACTTTCGTAGAAATTTTTTAATTCATCTTGTAAAACATATGAAAATTCTCCAGCAAATAAATGCTTCCCTTTCCATAACTTACCATCTTTAATGATTCCACCACCAAGACCACTACCTACAACAATAACAATACCATCTTGGCAGTTTTTTAAATTTCCTTTCCAAACTTCAGCCAGCGCAGCACTTTTCCCATCATTTTCAATAGCAATATTCAAAGATGTAAAGCTATGCATCTGTTCAACAATATTGACATTTTCATTATAAATCAAACCCCCTGGTGCATAGATTTGTCCAGTTTTTGAATCTATTGTTCCTGGTAAACTTAATGCAATTCCATCAATATCTGCTACATATTTTTTATAGATGTTTTTTAAAACATCTATAAAACTTTCTAAGCAGTCATGAGGTGTTGTAACTTTATCTTTTTCATATATATTTCCATCATTATCCATTAATGCATATTTGATAGCACTCGCTCCTACATCATAAACTAGTTTTTTCATATTTTCACCCACAGTTTTCCATTATAAACTTTCCCATTTCTATAGCACAATCTTCGCTTTGAGGATAAACACCTATATTATCTCCATAAGCATGTCCCATTCCGTTATATACAACAACTTTTGTATCAACACCAGCATCATGTAACTTTTTAGCATAAGCCAAACATTCTATATAAAGGAAATCATGTTGTCCTACTGTTATAAATGTTGGTGGTAAGCCATGGACATCCATACCATAAGGTGTAAGATAAGGATTATTAATATCATCTGTTTTCAAAATATCTCCTAACATACTAGACATCCCAGTATCTCCACCCATCATAGATAAAGTTGTTTCTACAACTTTTCTATGTTTAGGATAAATTGTATATTTATCTAAACTCCAATGTGAGTATTCATCATCAATACCTGCCATATTCACTGTAGGATATAACAACAATTGTCCTTTAACCATAGATTGATGATCTTCTTTATTTCTTGTTGTACAATACTGTGTCAAGTTTCCTCCAGCACTGTCTCCTGCCACAAAGATTTTTTCTTTATCTCCACCATATTCACCAATATGTTCATAAATCCATTTCAATCCTTCATAACAATCTTCATGTCCTTTTGGATAAGGATTTTCTGGTGCCAATCTATATTCAATACTCACTGCGACAATATTATACTTTTCCACAATTAATTTTACCAATTCATCAACAACACCCATGTGTCCACCAAAGAAACCTCCACCATGAATATAATAAAATACAGGTAGATGTTCTTTTCTTTCTAATGGCAAATAGATTTGAATAGGGATGTCATTATCATCTAAGCCTTTGATTGTCTTTTTGATAACTTCTTTATCCTTAGAAATTATAGGTACACTTTTAATCCCATTAAACATTCCTCTTAGTCTCTCAATAGATTTAGGGGAAGCATCCATTTTCATAAGACTTTTAGGCATAAGACGCATCATTGTTGCCATCTTTTTACTATCATGATATAGACGTGGGTCCATAGCCCCTTCTTCGTCACTATCTGGTACTGGTTTTATACATACATCCATACCAAAAATTTGCTTTGTGTATTGCTTTTCTTGAATCTTTTGAAGTAATTCTTGACTATATTTTCTTTCCATATGATCAACCACCAATAATATTATAATTGATAACGCTTACAATAAGTTGTTAATAATTGACTATAAAATATCATTTTCTTGATATTTTTTACGATATTGCAAGGGAGTTTCTTGATAGACTTTATGAAATAAAGTTATCAATGATTTCACATTAGAAAAACCATGTTTTCTTGCGATATCTTGAATAGATATCTGACTTTCTACAATATCATTATAAGCTTTATACAATCGATAAGAAGATAAATATTCTTTAAATGTCTTACCTATATATTTATGGAATTGTCTAGAAAAGTGTTCGGGACTCATATAAAAGATTTGTGACATTTTCTGTAAAGATAATGGTTCTTGATAATGTACATGAACATAACTCAAGATATCTTTCATTTGTTGTTGAAGATTCAAATGATGAGATGTGACTTTCTTTTGATAATGTCTTAAAAGTACTGCAAGTAAATCCAATAAGCATGAAGTTATCTCTAAATACGCATATGCATCCTCACTTAAATAAATATCTTTAATTCGACTATAAATTCTTCGTAAATCACTGTGATCTTCTTTAATAGACAAATCAAACTGAACATGATCAATATCAGGATAATACTGTTTTAAAAACTCATAAGAAATCAAGATAATCAAACTCGTAGAATTCTCATTTATATATACTCCCTGCAAAGAATGAACATCTCCACTATTAATACAAGTAAAATCATTTTCTACATAATGATGTTTTCCATGTACTTGTATATCTACACAAGCATTTTCTATCAAAGATATTTCTAAACTTCTATGCCAATGCGTAGGAATGAAAACATCTTGTTGGAAGTATTTTTCTACACTCTCTTTATCTAGATATTTAATCATGGCTGGTATGTTTTGATTATGCATGACTTGTTCATAATAGCCATCTCCCATATTTTTCTCCTTATAAAGAAAAAGAGCTGTATATACAGCCCATATTGCTGTATTATTCAGCAACTTTTTGTTCTTTAATAACTTTAGCGATTGAGTCAATTACGTCTTTTTCATCTTCACCTTCAGCGATGATTTCTACTGTAGCTTTAGTAGGAACTCCTAAAGACATAACACCCATAATTGATTTTAAATTAACTTCTTTACCGTTATAAACTAATTTAATATTACTAGTGAATTTACTAGCTTGGTTTACTAAAATAGTTGCAGGTCTAGCATGTAATCCAACTGGATCTGAAACTACGAATGATAATTTTTCTGCCATCTTACAGATTCCTCCTTAATAATTTATATTTCTATTATAACACATATTAATAACTTTTCCATATTTTTTCGCAATAATTTATGCGCTTTCACAACACTTGTTTCTACACTTTTTAATTATCATGATTTCATCGGTATAATTTGCATTACATCTTTTTTGCTACAACTAAAAAATTATGTGTTGAAAGCTCGAAAGAACCTTTTTCTCTTATATCTAGCAATGCATTCATATAAAATGCATAAAATTTATTGACATCAGACAACTCACGTGAATGATTATAAAAATAATTACGTACTGATTGTATATCATGGAAAGTAATTGTTCCATAGTCTTCATATTTTTCTACAACTTGCATACCTATATCTTCTAAAGTTGTAGAACATGCATAACAATCCCATGATCCTTTCATTCTAAAAGGCATATATAATTCTAAAAATTCTTTATAATTTGTAGTCCCATTTTGATGAACAATAAAGTATCCACCAGGTTTCAATACACGTTTCATTTCATTTTTATCATAATTAGAATATTGACACATAACAACATCTATCTTTTCATCTTTAAAAGGCATTTGTCCTGATTGTGTAAGATGAGTAACTTTAATAGGTGTATCGATAAATGTTTCTGTTAAATATTCTTGATTTGTAAAAGGTTCAATAAGAAATGTCGCTTCTGGTAATGGTTGATATTCTTTTGCAAGCTTTCCTTGATCAGCTGATAAAAATGCAATGTGGTATTGAGGTTCTACATATCTATGTAAAACTTCATTTTCATCATAATCTTTTGGTGTTGATGTATATTCATATTGTCCTTGGTTCACTTGTATCATATTAGCTAATTCACTTTTAATAGACTTATATGTTTCTATTTCTTTATGACATCTTTTCTTTCCATAGATAATCATCAAGTATTGAACAACAGCGTCTGAAACAATACCCATTGCTAAAAAGAGAATAAAGAATATAATCCAATTTACACTTAAGAAATCCTCTGGTGATGTAATCACATAACAGAATAAACATAAGAAAAACATATATCCTACTCTATTGTAATGAAATGTTTTATCTAATGATAAAAACCAATCAACATTTCTATTTTCTTTCATTTTCTTTCTTGTAAGTTCAAAGAAAATCAATTGAGTGATAAACAATATCACTATAAATCCAATTAAAACAGTTAATAAATAAGTCATAAATTCACCTTTATTTTATCTTCTTTCCATCTAATGTATAGTATGTATTACCAATTAGGAAATAACCTTTAGAATTATATTCAATATCACCTTCTCCAGAACATACTTCTTTCATATCTTGATCAATATCATAAACATATGATCTGCCATTTTTACCTATAAGCAAATAGTGTTCTTCATCGTTTTGAATAATAGCTTTTTCTGGTAGAGAAGTATATTCTACAGGGAAGATTTCTTTTCCTTCAATATCTATAATTCCAAACATTCCAACTTTATTATAGACTGCATAATATGAACTACCTATGTACTTTATTCTCTCATAAGCATCTTTTGTGACAATATTCCCTTTTTGATCAATTAATCTATATCCTTTATCATCAGTTTTGACAATCGCCATATCCATGATATCAAAAGGTTCAGCTGCTTGATAAGTTTGATCTATAACTTGTTCACCTTCAAAATTATAATATTGATATCCTTTATCTCTTACATAAATTGGGAATATTCCACTTGTAATATATTCTACATTAGGATACAATTGACAATTTTCTAATCTTCCTATTTCATCTTCACCTGAATAAATAATATGAGGTCCATAAATATCTTGACTTCTTTTAATATAAGTCATATTTGAAGTATAATAACTGTTTAACTCTATAGGATTTTTAGATACTGGATAGATATATGTCTTATCTTTTGTTTCTAATATTGGATAGCCTTCATCATTATAATAGGCATTTTCAATAGATAATTTTAATTCATAGTTTTTCTTTGTTTGATTATCCATATAATAAGCATTTTGATGTTTTTTATCATTTAATATAGCCCCATTATCATGAGATGCTATAAATTCATATTGATTATTTGTTTTGATATCAATAGTATAATCATTTGTTTCCTCTCCATCTTTATAATAGAAAGTCATATGATCTTTAAATCCTAAACATATATACTTATCATTATTTACAGTATCAATATATAAAATCTCTTCTTTTCCCTTATAAAGTTCTTTACCATCTTGATATAAAACAATATATTCATTTCCTTGCTTTAATATAGGTAATACATCAGGTTTAATAGAAGTCTTTTTATCAGCTTGATATAAAACTTCACCTTTATCATCTAATACATATAAATCACTATTCATATATGTTAATTTATTTTCATCATAAGCTTTTTTACCAGCATAGAACATTTGCCCCGTTGATTTTAAATAACCATATTTTCCCATTTCAATAATATCTTTTCCACTTGTAGAAATAAGTCCCATTTCTTTTTGATCATTTGAAACAATATATCCTATATTCTTTATTTCTTCATATGATTGATATTCATAATCAGTCAACTTATCTCCATCTTGATTATATAAAGCATATGATTGTTGATCTTGTGTAACCATAAAATGAGATGTTCCTTTTTTACTTGAACAACCACTCATCAACAATGCCACAACTAATAATAGTAATAACTTTCTCATCATTTGCCCTCCTATCTGTCACAAGTATACCACAATTTTATGATATGTTCATTTTTTTCTGTTGTTTCAATGATATAAATTAACCTTTTCCTATGAAAGTGTTATACTACTTATAGGAGGAATAAGTATGAACGAAACATTAAAAACAATTCAAACAAGAACAAGTACTCGTAGTTATTTAGATACGCCCATCCCTCATGATGATTTAATGGCTATTTTAAATGCTGGTATTCAAGCACCTTCTGCATTAAATCGTCAATGTTGTGAAGCCTATGCTATCGTAGATATGAGTTTAATTGATGAACTAACAAAACGCATCAAAGATGTGTACGCCTCAAGAGGTGAAACAAAACCAGCAGCTTATCATTTTTCATATCATGCTCCTGTATTAGTCATTGTCACTGGTAATAAGGAAGAAACAAGACTCGTTGAAGATGGAAGCTGTATGTTGGAAAATATTTTTCTAGCAGCTACAAGTTTAAATATTGGTTCATGTTGGATCAATCAATTGAGAGATACTCAAGATGAACCTGTCGTTCGTGATTTTTTAACAAGTCTCGGTATACCAGAAAGTAATCGTATTGTTGGTTGTGGCGCTTTAGGGTATATAAAGAATCCAACACCAATCAAACATAAAAATGAACAACGTATTCACATTATTAGTGAAAAGAGTGAGAAGATTTAACCTCTCACTCTTTTACTTTCTGATTGTTTGTACAGCAATGCATCCAGGTCCACCTTGAGCAATATAAACAGGAGAAAGATATTGAATTTCAATGTCTGCATTTTCAAAAGCTGATTCAAGCATAGCTTGAACATTTTTAGCTTGTTCCAATACACCAGCATGACATATATAAATCTTATAATCTTCATTTACTCCCATTTCTTGGAAAGATTTAATGATTTCTTTTATCGCACTTTTAAAAGTTTTTTTCATTCCATATTTTTCTAATCTTCTTGCATCTTTTGTTGTGGTCATAATAGGTGTAATCTTTAACATGCCTCCTACTGTTGCAGCTAATGGTGTTAAGCGTCCACCTCGTTTTAGAAAACCAAAATCTTGAGGAATGAGGAAAGATTTTTCACTTGCTATACTTTTATATAGTTCTTTTTTAATGTGTTCTAAATCTAAACCTTCTGCTTTTAACTTTAATGCTTTTTCTACTAAATATCTTTGGGGTCCACATAATGTCATTGAATTCATGACATGAATTTTATCTGGAAATTCGCTACTTTCTTTTGCAGCAAGTGTACTTTGATAAGTACCAGAAAGTCCATCAGCCATATTAATAACCAATATTTCTTCATCCTTCATACTTTCAAACAATTGCATTGTTTCTCCAATAGATGGTTGAGAAGAACTTGGAATTTTACCAGATTTTACAATTTCCAAAAACTCTTCACTACTCACATCAACATACTCTTTATAGCTTTTCTTATCTACAATGACATGTAATGGAAGCACATCTAATCCTATACTCTTTCCTTCCTCTGGTGAATATAATGCACCTGTATCTGTTACAATTCTCATATACCTCTACCTCGCATGATAATCTATAATATAAACTTATCAAATACATAGACACTTGTCAATAAAATAGTATTCAAAACTACATACAATGAAGAAAAAAACTATTTTTAAATATTTTTTAATAAAAAATAAAAATATTATTTAAATTATTTTTTTATAGGTGTATTATATAAGTAGAAAGAAGGGAAGATTATATGTTTACATTTGTAAAAAAAGTTGTACACAATAAAAAGAAAGAGTACTTGATATTGCTTGTTATTTTGTCAATACTTGCATCTTTTGAATTTTGTTTTATTGCCATGTACAATACACTCACACATATTATAGACAACAATATTCTATTTATGTCTATGAGTATTATTCCAGCATTAACTTTAGGTGTTGCAGTTGTACTTAGTGTCTTTATTACAAAGTATTTCATTTATAATCAACAAAAAGAATTTTCTATGCTTTTGTTGTTTGGCAGAACACCTAAAGAATTGTTTCAATATCTATTGATTCAGTATGGAATACTGCTATTGATAGCCTTTGTAATAGGTATAATACTTGGATATTGTTTAATGATTCTTATTAATTCTATACTTATCTCTATTCATATACAGTTTCTCTATGAATATAGCTTTATAGAAACATGTTTGTTATATATTCCATTTTTAATTTTTACGATTTTATTTATACTCGCTATTTCAGCAAGACAGTTTAATGTCATAGATATTGATGTCGTATCGACATTAAATAACAAAACATATAAAAAAGTTATTCCATATAAAATATCTATGAGTAGACATTTTGGAGATAGAAAGGTTCCTGTAGCTTCTATCATCGGAGTACTTTTCAGCCTTTATATCATGTTCTATTCAATATATGCTATATTTGTTGATCCGTTACTAGATAATAAATTGGTATTCTTTATGTTTATGTTTGCAGGTATTATATCTGTTATTAATATATTTATTCCTTTAATCTTTGATATTTTTCATGAAAGAATATCAAGACATCCATTCTTATTTCATGGAATATCTAGCTTTATGGACTTATATGTAGAACTTGTCAGTATTGCAAATATTCATTCTATTATTGTTCCTACTTTATTGATATTACTTATACTTGCTTCTTATAGTGAAATAATGAAAGCATTAATTATTCCTAGCTTTATTATGTTGCTATTGATGGTAGTGATGTGTTTTATTATTAAATACAATATTTATCTCAAGAATACACAGAAATGCTATGCTATACAATATGCTTTAGGTTTTGATTGTAAAACAATTCAAAACATATCATTATTTAAAAATATAATATTCTTTATATTTATTATCATTATTCCATTTCTCTTTATTATGTATTTAGGCTCTTTGATTACATCCCTAGGATATTTAAGTTGTCAACTCATGATGATTTTAGAGCTTTCTTATATTATTTTATATCTTATATTAATGATTTATGTGACACATAAAGAAAAACAAGCTATAAAGGAGGTTACTGAAAATGTCAAATATCTTAATAGAAGCGAATAATATATCTAAAGTCTATGATCCAGATATATTATTAAAGAGAGGTAAAAATATATATGCCTTAAATAATGTTAATTTTCAACTAGAGAAAGGTGATTTTACTTGTATCATGGGACCATCAGGCTCAGGTAAAAGTACTTTATTAAATTGCTTATCTACATTAGATACAATTAGTCATGGAACTCTTAAGCTTTATGGCAAGATATCAGCAAATATGAATAGAAAAGAAATTAGTGACTTTAGATTTGAAAAAATAGGGTTTGTATTTCAAAATCATAATCTCATTCCATATCTTTCTATATATGATAATATTGCTTCCCCTATCATTTTAGATGGTAAAAAAGATATCAATAAGAAAGTAATGGAACTAGCGACTATGTTAGAAATAGAAAAGCTCTTAGATAAATTCCCACATGAATGTTCTGGAGGAGAATGTCAAAGAACTGCTATCGCAAGAGCATTAATCAATGATCCTGAAATCTTATTCTGTGATGAACCTACCGGAAACCTTGATTCTAAAAACTCTCATCGTGTTTTATCTATTCTCTCTAAGCTCAATCAACAAGGAACAACTATTTTACTTGTGACCCATGATGCAACTATCGCAAGTTATAGTAAGACAATGATATATCTTTATGATGGAAACATTAAGACAATTATTCGTAAAAATAATGCTTCTCAAAAAGTATTCTTAGATAAAATTGAAGAAGTGATTCATCAAGATACTTTAGCTTATCAATTTGATACAAGTACTCATACAAAGCAACCTATTCAAGAACAAGTCATGGATGTTCAAGATAAGAAAAAAGAGTTTGTATCAAGACAAACTGTTTATTTCGTTATAGATGGATATAAAGTTGACAAAGATATTCTTAAAAATAGTACTCCTTTAAATATCAAAGGGACTACTGTAACTTATAAAAATGTTCGTGGAGATGACTTAGGTTTTGATTTAAAAGATATTAAAGAAATCCATATTGGTCTATCATCTCATTTTGTATCTTTTGGATTATTTAGTCAATTTGTATTTGATGTTATTCTTGATTGTGTATCAGATGAAGGTATTTATAAATTTAAGCTTAAAAATAAAGATGACTTTATACAAGTCATCAACTACTTCCATCAGCTACAAATCCCACTTGTCGATCCAAGAAATGTAGAAGAAACATATCATAAATATCCTGATGATTATAGTCGTACAAAATACTATCAAAGAACCCATAAAGACTTAACATCATACGATAGAAATAAAAAGTAAATAATATTGATTACAAATATGCACTTAGGGTGTTTTACACCCTAAGTTTTTCTTCTATAAGAAATCATCCATAAACTCTTCATCATCCATTTCGTATGAAGAAAGACACTCATAATCTGGATCTATTGTCTTTTTAATATATGCAATAAGAGAATCTCGATCATAAAGATAATCATCTTCTACAAAGTCATCTAATTTTATTTGAAGTTGAATGTCATCAGGTGAAGAAAGACTGAGTTTATCGATTTGTTGTATATAGTCTTCTTATGTTCGATATATATGAACACCCATTGATTCTATGTGATCTAAATAATCAAGTCCCTTATCAATATCACTGATATTAGAAAAATGGTTTTCTAATATATTCACATTAACAAATGTACTTCCATCACGTTCTTCAAACTCATCTTTAAGTTTTCCACATATGCTAGAGCCAATGATGGATTATTCATAAGATAGTTATAGTTTTCTTGACTGATAGGGAAATAATCTGAATAGACTTTCTTGTATTGATTAATAAGATAATCTTTATCTTGTATTAAATTCATCGTATGCAAATACTCATTTAATATATCAGCATCCTTTATAACATCTTCAATATTGATATAGCCTAGTATAACAAGTATTGTTGTTATATAAGAAGGGTAAGGACTGTGATAAGTATCTAATAATGTTCCTTCAACGACAGGGAAAAGTTCATCAAAAAGCATATCAGAAATCTTATCTTTTTCTAAAACATTTAGAATAAATTTTAAATGTGTTTTTTCTCCTTGACGATATATGACATATTCATATTTACCAAAAGAATAGTCTTTTGATGAATTTTCTAAAGGCAAGATATAATCCTCATAATGATTACGAATATGTTTCAATTCTTCTAAACTCTTTTTTCCCATGTTTCTTACTTGTTTCAACTCTTCATCAGTTTTTTCCATCAACTCCCTTAAGGTATTGATATTTGCTCTTTTTAAGCAATTATATGTAAGAATAGTTAAATCCAGTTCACCAATAGAAATATCACTATTTAATGTTGGAATATGCAGTAAATCAATACGGTTTTTTAAGAAATATATTTTTTAACCAACTATCGTCACTTAAAATACCTTTTTCAACATATTCTTTTAACTCTTTTTTTAAAATACTTATATAGTCTACTTCTTGACTATAATATTTTTTAGGATTGCCTTCCTTAAATAATCGATGCAAGATTTTTTTAGGAATAGATGTTTGCATTTTTTCAAAACTCTTTTCAATCATTTTTAAAGTATCAATTTTACTTTTATCTAAGGTTTTTGATAATTGATCTAAATTTCTGTTTTCCTCTTGATTGATACCAAAATAAGTACAAATAACATTATATTCAGCCTTAGATAAAGGCTTGACACATTCATCTATAACTTGTTTAATATCTTTTTCATCCATATCTTCTTTTACAATATAAGTCTGAGCTAACGAACAAATAAACCCTGCTTTTCCCTCAACATGAAAAACTTGCCAATCATTATCTTTTTTTAATAATCTTAAAAAATAACTCATAAAATCTCCTCTTTTCACATTTCATTACTTTTATTTAATAATTCCTTCATTTGTGCTAGTATTAATCCTTCAAATAGAATGTTTTTATCATCAAAGACTTGAGCATATTCTTGCACATAGTCTATAAATGCTTCATATGTGACTTCTCCAATCATCTGGTCTTCTAAAATAGAATATAGACATACATTATATGAGTCACATTCTAACTCTTGATTCGTTTCTGGATTAATAAAACCAAATGGAACATAAGGCTTACATGGGAATATACTACATACGTCTTCTGTACATACATATCGCCCTTCTATTTTATCATCTATTTTATAAAACTGAGGTTTGGCATAATAAGCATCAATCTGTTGTTTATCATTCATCCATTGATAGAATAATGAAACATCGTTTATAAATGCATTGGCTTCTTTTTCTCCTACAACTAAAGGAAACATTGTACAAAAAAGTGTCAGATTATTATTTTCTCCTGAAATTATATTATTTAACATATCTACCGTCACTCTTTCATTAAAGTCTATGAATTCTTGTTTACGCCTAAGAAAATCATTTATCTTTTGAATTTGTCCATCTATTTCTAGTTCACATTTCCAATAAGAAGCGATTCTTTGAATACATTCAAAAAAGCTATCTATTTCATGAGGTAGAGTCGGATTTAACAAGCGCAGAACAACCTTATCTTTCTCTTCTTTATTCCAGATGACACTAAATCCACGTCCTATGTATTTTGGATGATAAAGCATAATTTCATTGTCTTTTATAACACCTGGTTCTATACGCATACCATCATATGTTCCATAAGCAAGATTCTCTTTGATAATGATACTGAGTGGTAATACTTTTTTCAAAAATCCCTTTTGTTTCATCACAACATCTATAGACATACTCACATTTCCTTTCTTTATTTCTATTATAAATCATGGAACTTAAAAAAAATAGATTCTCACTTCTAAAAATGTAAGAACCTATTTTTATATACTCTTCAATTATACTTGATAAACGTGATGTGTTTTCACGAGTTTTCTTATAACATAAATAAAACATATCGCCATGACTATACCTTTAAATATACTAGAAATAGATATAGCCCACCATATACCATTAAGTCCTAAAAATGTCGCAGATAAGACCATAACCATAGGGATACGAGCAGCTGTGAGTACAGTAGAGACACATGAAGGTATAAATGTTTTTCCTAACCCATTAAGTGCTCCTGCGAGTGTACTTTCAATACACATAAAGAGTTGTGAAAAAGCAAGAATTTGTAAATAATCCACACCTAAAGGTATAACATCTTTTTCACTAATAAAGATTTGAAAAATAAATTGTGGGAAGACTAATAATACCAATGTTGTAAAAACACCCCATAACATACATGTACGCAAAGCAGAATATGTCCCTTTTTGTACTCTTTCTATATTATCATTACCATAATTTTGAGCTACAAATGCATTTAATGCACTTCCAAACCCTTCAGCTGACATCCATGATATAGACTCTATTTGTGAGCCTACTTTTTGTACCGCAATAGCCACGTCTCCATATCCAGCAATAAATCTGGCGATAACCATGGATATAAAAGTAAAACACATACTTTGTATACCTGTAGGTAGTCCTACTTTTAAAATACGTTTAAAAGTATCCATAGGTAATTTTCTAAACAAATGAAATTCATCAAATAAAACTTGATCTTTTCTTGCATAATAAATCATCATCATAAGAACAATAACCTGTGCTATAACAGTTGCAATAGCTGCTCCCAACACTCCTAAATGAAAGGTAAAAATAAATACTGGATCTAATACAATATTTACAACTAACCCAACTGTTGTAGCGATAAAGGGATGATGACTATTTCCTATTGCTGTCATCAAACTTGTAAAAATTTGATTCAAAAAATTAACCACGACAAAACCACAAGTCACAATTAAATAAATCTCTGCTTGTGATATAACTTCACTTGAATTCAAATCAAAAAAATCAATCATTTGCTTATGAAATAATAATGATATAATTCCAAAAACAATTCCAAATACTATACCCAATTGAATCGTTGCTTCACTATATTGCAAAGCTTTCTTTTTATTCCCCGAACCAATAGCTTGTCCTACATTCACTTGTCCGCCCATTTTAGCAAGAGTACTAATACCATTAGATAACCACATATACATACCAGCACTCCCTACAGCTGCAACTGCACTTGCACCCATTCTTCCAATCCAAATCATATCTGTTAAGTTATAGGCCATTTGTATAAGTGATGTTCCCATGATAGGTAAAGCAAGTGTCATTAATGTAGAAAATATTTTTCCTTCTAGTAAATTTACTTTCTTCATAATTACCTCCTAACAAAAAGATAATTGCATAGCAATTATCTTATTGATCTTCAATAACACCCATTAATTCAAGTATTCTATTTAAATCTTTAACATCAGTATACTTGATAGTAATTGTATTCTCATCAACTTTAATCTTTGTTCTATATTTTTTTCTGAGTATTCCTTCAACATAAACATACTCTTTAGGTTTTTCTACTTTTGGTTTTGCACGTCTTGCATCTTGTAGTTTAATACCTTTGACAATATCTTCTACTTCTCTTACTGAGAGTTGTTGATCAATTGCTTTTTTAGCAACTTCTAAAGCTTTCTTTTCATCTATAGTAATCAATGGTTTGATATGTCCCATTGTAAGTAATCCTTCTAAAACATAATCTTGCATCTTTTGAGGCATTTTTAAAAGTCTTACAGTATTAGCAATATGAGCTCTAGATTTACCTACTCTTTTTGATAACTCTTCTTGAGTTAAATTCAATTTATCCATCATTGATTTATATGCTTGTGCTTCTTCAATCGCATTTAAATCTTCTCTTTGAATATTCTCTAATAAAGCAATTTCCATCATTTGTTGATCAGTAAAATCAACAATAATAGCTGGAACTTCTTCTAAACCAACAATACAAGCTGCTCTATAACGTCTTTCCCCAGCAACAATTTCATAACCTTGTACAGACTGTTTTAAGATAATCGGTTGAAAAATACCATGTTCTTTAATAGACTGTGCAAGTTCATTGAGTTTTTCTTCATCAAAATGTTTACGTGGTTGATAAGGATTAGGTCTTATATCTTTTACTGCTACCATCACTTGTGATAACTCAGGAGCTTTCTTTTCAATTGCATCAATAACAGATTGTAAATCTCCTCCTTGAGATGTATTTGTAAATATAGCATCTAAACCTTGTCCTAGCTTTCTTTTTCTACTTGCCATTACGTTTCACCACTTCCTCTGCTAATTTAGCATAAGATTTTGCACCTTCAGATGTCTTATCATAATCAAATATATTTAACCCTTCTGATGGTGCTTCAGACAACTTTATATTTCTAGGAATAACAACATCATATACTTTTTCTCTAAAATATTTTCTCACTTCTTGTGAAACCTCTATACCTAAATTTGTACGAGAATCTAACATTGTTAATAAAACACCTTCAATAGTCAGTTGTTCATTAAATACTTTTTGTGTTAATAAAATCGTATTGAGTAATTGTGTTAAACCTTCAAGGGCATAATATTCACATTGAACAGGAATTAAAACAGAATCAGCAGCAGTTAATGCATTAGTATTTAATAAACCTAATGCTGGTGGGCAATCAATAATAATATAATCATATTCATCTTTTATTGGAGCAAGTGCATTTTTTAATCTTTGTTCTCTTCCAGTTTTGACTTGTGATAATTCAATTTCTACTCCAGCCAAATCAATATTTGCAGGAATCATATCTAATCCTGCCACACTTGTATGTACAACAATATCTTTAGCAGGTACATCTTGTGTTATAGCGTCATAAACTGTTAAATCTAATGATGCTCTGTCAACACCTATTCCTTGTGTTGCATTTGCTTGTGGATCAATATCAATTAATAAGACATTTTTCCCTTTATATGCAAGAGCCGCACTTAAATTGACACTTGTTGTTGTTTTTCCTACTCCACCTTTTTGATTTGTAACTGCGATAACCTTTGCCATTTCTATTTCCTCCCTTTCTACGCTTGAATATTTTAACACACTGTCTCGTTTTTTACACCAATTTTTATTATATAATTCTTTAAAAATTCTGGTTATAAACCTTCTTTATTATCTTTATAGCGAACAACATTATAACACATATTTCTATCGTGTTCTACATATCTATTTGAATATCATCTAAAATTCTATCTTTTATTTTATTTTTCATTTGATCTATAGAGATTTTTATACCTTGATATCCATTCAATGCATGTTTTTGAGATAGCTCTTCTGTATAGTCTTTCAATCTATACACAGTAAAATGATGTCTTGTATCATAGACATTCTTTGAATCTTTTGCTTCATAATGATTTACCAAAGGTGTTACAACAACATTTTCAATTTTAACTTGATTATCTTCTTTTAATAAATCAAATGACAACATAGCTTCTAGTTGTGTTTCTTCTTCCATCATACCACTCACAAAATTACCCAAACTATACGCCACTAACGTTTTATGTCCTGATTCACCTTCTACCCATTCTATAGGTTGAACTGTATGAGAGTGTGTTCCTAGCACAACGTCAACTTCTAAATCAGCTAGTAACTTTGTATATTTTTGTTGGAATGCATCTGGTTTTGTATCATACTCATTTCCCCAGTGACATGACACAATAACAATATCACTGACTTCTTTAGCATTTTCTACATCTTTTTTGATGGTTTCTTCATCAAATAAGTTCATACAATAGTTATTAGGTGGTGTCTTTTGATTTGTCCATTGATTATAAGAAAGAAATCCGATCTTGATTCCATTTTTCTCTATAACTTTAACAGTATCTCTACTTTCTTGTGAGTCATACAAACCTAAATAAGCCATTTCAGGATATTTTTTAAATACCTCTATAGAATGATATAAAGCTTCATTACCCATATCTAATGAATGATTTGTAGCCCCATTAACAACATCAAAACCAGTATCTTTTAAATTTGATGCCATCACTTCAGGTGTATTAAAATTAGGATAGCCACTTGCTCCTAAATCATCTCCACCTAAGATTGTTTCCTGATTTACAAATGCTAAATCAGCTTTTTCTATGTATGGTTTTATATTTGTATAATATGGTGTAAAATCATAACCATTATCAGTTTTTGCTTCATCTAATAAACGTTGATGCATTAAATTATCTCCCACAGCAACAAATGAAACTTTATTGTCTTCTTTAACTTCTTCTTTCTTTGGTTGACTTTGACAACCAGTAATTAAAAACATAACAATTAATAATTTTAGTATTTTCATACAATTACTCCTTTGTTGTACTTCCAAATCCACCATTTCTTACAGTTTCTACATCATCATCTTCCACAATACCATATTGCATAAAGATTCCTTGAGCAAAGCCTTGTCCTTGTTTGACTTCTAAAACTTTATCTTCATTACTATCATTCGTAATTTTAATATAAATATGTCCTTCATTATCAGAACCATAATAATCACTATCAATAATACCTACAGTATTATTTAATTGCATACGATATTTAAAACCTAATCCACTTCTAGGATAAATCATTAATACCCATCTTTCATTCATTTGACAACGTATACCAGTCGGTATTTTCATTGTTTCTCCAGGTTTTAAATGAATCTCTACCGGTGTAAAGAAATCATATCCTGCAGATCCTTTTGTTGCACGTTTAGGAAGTGCAATACTTTCATAAACCTCTTGAATCAAAGCATCTGATGCTTCTGGATATAAATCCATATATCCTTCCTTAAATTGATTATATGAAACTTTTTCAAATTTAGCTGTTAACATAATTACCCCCTGTTATAATATTCATCTAATGTTATATTTTGTTCATGTAAAGTTTTCGCAAGTTCTTTGCCCACATATCTCATGTGCCATGGTTCATAATTATAGTTTGTTATTTTTACTTTATCTTCTGGATATCTTAAAACAAAACCATATTTATAAGCATCACTTTCAATAAATTTACCCAAATCACTATCTTTTACACTTTCATTAAGATAATCACTTGATGGTGCATAACAAACATCTATCGCAAGACCAGTTTCATGTTCACTTCTTCTTGGATATGCGCTATACATAATAGCGTGCTCTTTTCCCATGACATTCACTTGATTATTCCAGTAAAGTTCTTGTTTTTCTTTTGTACGATATGCTGATATCGTATATATCTCGATGCCTTTTTTCTTAGCTGCATTATAAAATTCACTATACGCCTGATTGGCTTCTTTTCTTAACATATGTCCTGAATCAATAGTCTTTTCTAAATCATTAGGTGCCCAATCTTCAGGTAACTGATATGCTTTATTAACCAGTACTGTGACATCATCAGGATTATCCACAACTGTTGCTTTTATATCTTCTGGATCATATAGATTTTCATTAATAAAATGAACAACATCAACTGTTAATGTTTTCTTTGTCTCATTTCCAGCCTGATCTTGAACTGTATACTCTATTTGATATTGACCAGCTTTGGATGTATCAATTTCATTATATTTGACTTTATCTTTCATATCGCCATCTTGATTATCTGTAGATTTTTCTACATACGATAAGTAGTCTATATCAGAGGAAACGGGTACTTGTACTCTATTATACTTTAACGATAATTCTGGTGCTTGTTCATCTTTTTGACAACCCACCAATACAAATAAACACATCACTAAACAGATAACTATTTTTTTCATCTTTAACTCCTTTCATGTCATATATTTAGTTTATATTATAAACTATCTTTAGACAAAATTCTCTATTTTTCTTCTTATTTTCTTCACTTATTATACCCTAATGATGTGAAATTATGATGACTAATCTTATCTTGTTATGTTATAATTGTTAGCCGAGGTGAGTCTATGAATACAACAAAAGAATTGAAACAATATATTTATGTTATTTTTGGAAGTGCATTATTTGCAATTGCTGTTAACTTATTAATTGTTCCTATGAACTTGTATAGTCCTGGTGTCATTGGTATTGCTCAAATTATTCGTACACTATTAACACCGATATTACCCTTCGCAAAGAGTTTTGATATCGCAGGGGTTATCAACTTCTTATTAAATATTCCTTTATTTATCTTAGCTTTTCATTCAATCTCTAAAAACTTTTTCTTTAAAACTATCCTCAGTATTATTACCCAGACAATAATTATGTCTATTATCCCAATACCTGCAACTCCCATATTAGATGATATCTTAACTGCATGTATTATTGGAGGATTATTAAGTGGTTTTGGTATTGGATTAACTTTACGTAGTAGTGGTAGTGGAGGTGGAACTGATATTATTGGTTTCTATCTTACAAAAAGAAACTTTCCTATTACTGTAGGACAGGTTTCTATTATTGTAAATATCTTTGTATTTGGTATTTGTGCTATCTTATTTAATGTTGAAGTTGCTATATATTCTATTATATACATGGTTGTTATGTACTTGACATGTGATAAAACACATTATCAAAACATTAATAAAACAGCTATGATTTTCACCAAAAATCCTGATGTGCAACAAAAAATCATGCAAGAGACAGGTCGTGGTGTGACATATTGGAAAGGTGCAGGCGCATATACAAATGATGAAACATATATCTTAGTAACAGCATTTAATAAATACGAAGAAAACCAACTTAAGAAAATCATTTACAATGTAGATCCCAAAGCCTTTGTGATCTTTCATGAAGGTATGGATATTAGTGGTAATTTTGAAAAAAGATTGTAAACAAAAAGTGGATTCATATCCACTTTTTATATTAGACAAACTTAGCGTACTCCGCCACCGCCTCCACCAGAGAAGCCACCGCCACCTCCAATAGAAGCAGACCCACCTAGCCCACTAGAGCGAGCAGATTGACTTGCTGTATAAGCATTATGCATACTTTGATATGAGAACATACGAATCATTTGCATTGTATAAATTGTATCCAATGATGATTGTTCATTAAATGTAGGACAAAGTCTTCCAAGTTCTTTTTCTACTTCTTTTGCAAGATTTAATATAGATGCAAAAATCAAATAATCTTCCCACATCTTGACTTCTATAACTTCTTTTTCATGAATAAGACTCATTTCTTCTAAGAATGTTTTTAATCCTAAGATATGTATCATTTCTTCTTTAACTTGTAGACTATAAACATCTATATCTTTATGAAATGTCATACCTAGATATTTTGTTGTAAGTACTTCTGTTTTCAACAAACCAGCTTTTCGATAATTTTCTTCTACATATGTCTCAATATCTTCAAAGAAAGAATCAATTTTTTCATAATTCTTTTGGCACCATCTTTCAAACTCTTTCGTTTCTAATATACCGTTAGAACCTGAAGCATGTTGTAAATAATCTAATATTGTTTCATCTAATCTATTTTCACATACCACATTATGAAATGTCATAGAAAAACCATCTTTTTTAAAGATCCACCCTTGTTTTTCTTCTTTTTGGAATGTGATATATCCTTTTTGTATCCATCTTAATAGTATAGCTGCAATTAATCCATCACGTTTATCTTCACCTATGAGCCCTAATTTCTGACATAGATAATAAAATTCATATATATCTTTATGACATGGAATATCTCTAAACATATTCTCACTCTGTTTTGGAAGATTGGTATGATCTTCAAAAACATATTTATTTTTAGAAACTTTACGATAATATTGTCCAATGACTAATATGATCCCCAAAACAGGAATAAAAGCTATTCCAAAAATCATGAAAACAGTACCTATATCATCTTCTTCACTATTATAATCACTTCCTTTTTTTGCATCTTCTAATACATCTTGGAAGTCTTTATCTAGAGGATAGGCGCCTGTAAATGTCCCATTATCTATTTGCATTAATAATTGTACTTTGCCTTGATCATCTAGTGAAGAATGAGTTTCTAAAACCACATTTCCATCTTGAAAAGAAACATCACCATCGTATCCAAACGCATAGATACGACTATTCTCTTCATTAAATTCTATTTTAGAATCTACGTTAACCTCTACATGCCTAGCCGGCATTTGTGATAAAAACGCATAGTTAAATCCTTGATCATTTGTATATTGTTTAACAAAATGACTAATTTCATATTCAAAAGTATATGTTCTATGCCCATATTCACCAATACCGAAACATAATTCATATGAATTATTCTTTTTTAAAACTCCTGCATATCCATCTTTTTCTTCCTTAGATAAATCTATATCCCAATCATCAATAATTTTATACTGCTCTCCTAAATCATTTTCTACAGATATGAGTTTTACATTAGACTCATCCATATTATTAAAAACTTTATAGATTTCAGTTCCTTCACTGACATCCATATTCCATGTTTCTTGGAATGTAGCACTCCCATTTTCTTGTAAAACGACATCTATATGAATATCTTCTATCTCATAACCACTTGCTTTAACAGTTTGAATATTCAAACATGTTATAAGTGTGATGAGACATACTAAAAATTTTTTCATACGATAACTCCTTACCCATGATATCATCCTAAAATTCTACTTTAGGTGTAACTTTTTCTTGTTCTTCTATTTCATAGAAAGGCATTTCTTCAAAATGAAAGAGATTTGATATCAATGATGAAGGAAATGTTTCTCTTAGATTTTGATAACTGTATACAGAATCATTATAGAACTGTCTAGCAAAGCTAATTTTATCTTCGCTATCTTTGAGTTCATTTTGCAATTGAATAAAATTTGTATTGGCTTTAAGGTCTGGATATGCTTCTGCAAGCATAAATAACTTATTTAAAGCCTGACTTAATTCATGATCAGAAGCCATTTTATCAGCCATAGAAGATGAACTGACATAAGTATTTCTTGCTTCTATAACTTGGTTAAGTGTTTCTTTTTCATGTTTTGCATAACCTTTCACTGATTCAACTAAATTAGGTATTAAATCAGCACGCCTTTTTAATACAACATCTATCTGTGACCAATTTGTTTTCACTTTATTTCTAGATTTCACTAGCTTATTATAGAGAGAGATTATATACCCCACAATCACTACAATAACAACAACTAAAATAATTATTCCCATATATTTTCTCCTTTTCACAAAAAAATTATATCTTGTTTGTTTATATTATATAGTAATTCTATGTTTTGTAAACAAATAACTAGCTATTCTTTAAAAAGAAGAATATAATATGCTTAAAGGGAGGTCATTGTAAGTTTGCCACTTCATTGTGTGAAAGAGGTGACGTCATGGAATACTATTATTTTTGTTCTTCTATAAGTATTTTAGGTCAGATAATAACAAATCCATGTTATAGCACGGAAAATCTTGTAGCATGTGACTGCCTTTTCAATGAACATTCCCTCTACATTCAATACAATGACTCATCAAAAGACTATATCACCATTCCATATCAATATTCAATTATTTGTATGTAGTCGTTTTGGAGTCAAACTAAGAGCATTTTTTGAACGCGAGTATCATATGGATATTGTCATTCATGTTAGTAACGATGAATATCATTTAGAAATAGAGCCGACTTGTAACATCTATAAATTAGCAGACTTTATGATGAAAAAGAATATTACATTTCAAGATCCATTTCATATTTTATCCATATCTCAAAAAGATGACTTTTATGTATTATTCAAAGAATATATGTCTGCTCATTTTGATGAAATTGCTAAAAAATATCATCTTGATAATCCAAGAACAAGAATGTAGAAAAGAAGTCAGCTAAAATGAAGCTGACTCTTTTTAATATAAATTGATTACTTTAGTTTTGTTATATCAATTAAAGAAGTATCTCCTTTATGACGTTTTTCTAGACAATTAATTAATGCTTGTGCAGTATCTAATGATGTATAAATTGGAATACCTGCTTCAACAGCAAATCTTCTAATTAAGAAACCATCTTTGACACTATCGTTTCTTGTAGGAATATCGATAATAAGGTCAACAGTATCTGTTAGCATAAGATCAAAGATTGTATTTTCTTTATCTGCAATTCTATTAACAAGTGTTGCAGGGATTCCATGTTCTTTTAAGAAATGATATGTTCCTACTGTTGAATAGATATCATATCCAAAGTCATGATATTGTTTTGCGATTGGTAAGAATTCTTCTTTTGCACTATCTTTGACAGTACAGATAATTTTCTTATGTTTAGGTAACTTGATACCTGTCCCAATAAATGCTTTATAAATAGCCTCATCAAAATCTTTAGATATACCTAGAACTTCTCCTGTAGATTTCATTTCAGGGCCTAAACTAATCTCTGCCCCTTTGATTTTTTCAAAAGAGAATACAGGCATTTTGATTGCAATTGTTTCTTTTTCTGGAGCCAATCCATATTCATATCCTTGTTCTTTGATTGTTTTACCCATAATAACTCTTGTAGCAACATCGACAACTGGTATATCAGTCACTTTAGAAATATATGGTATTGTTCTTGAAGAACGTGGATTAACCTCAATAACATAAACTTGATCTTCATAAACAATAAATTGAATATTAATCAATCCAATAACATGTAATTCTTTAGCAAGTCTTTGTGTATAATCAACGATAATATCTTTCATTTCTGGTTTAATCTTTTGTGTTGGATATACAGAAATACTATCCCCACTGTGAACCCCAGCACGTTCTACGTGCTCCATAATTCCAGGAATCAAAATACCATGTTCATCACAAATTGCATCAACTTCTACTTCTTTTCCTTGTAAATACTTATCAATTAAGATTGGATGTTCTTGATATTGTTTATTAATAATAGCCATAAACTTCTTCATATCACTATCATTTAATGCGATCTCCATACCTGCTCCACCTAATACATATGATGGTCTTACAAGGACTGGATATCCTAATCTATGGGCTGCATCTAATGCTTCTTGAGTTGTAAAGACAGTTGATCCTTTAGGTCTATCAATTCCGCACTTTTCTAAGATTTCATCAAATCTTTCTCTATCTTCTGCAGCATCCACATCATCTGGTGATGTTCCTAAGATTTTTACACCCATTTCCATTAATGCCTTTGTTAATTTAATGGCTGTTTGTCCACCAAATTGTACAATAGCTCCATCAGGTTTTTCAATATCAACAATACTTTCTACATCTTCAGGAGTTAATGGTTCAAAATATAAACGATCAGCAATATCAAAATCTGTAGAAACTGTTTCAGGATTATTATTGACAATGATTGTATCATATCCTGCTTCCTTTAATGCCCATACACAGTGTACAGAACAATAATCAAATTCTATCCCTTGTCCAATACGAATAGGTCCAGATCCTAATACCATAATCTTCTTTCTATCAGATTGAGGATTAACTTCATTATACCCGCCATGTACTGAATAATAATATGGTGTAGAGGCATCAAATTCTGCTGCACATGTATCTACTGTTTTATAAACTGCAACAATTTGATTGTCTTTTCTCATTTGATGAATATCTTTTTCTGGTATGTTTGTATACTGAGAAATGACTCTATCTGGGAATTCTAGTCTTTTGGCTTGTTTTAATAATTCAATAGATAATGGTTGAGTTTTTAATTGTTCTTCTATTTCTACCAAATGTTTAATTTTATCAATAAACCATAAGTCTATCTTAGTGATTTGATGTATTTCTTCTTCACTTATACCAAGTCTTAGAGCTCTCGCAACTGCAAAGATACGTTGATCATCAACATCTTTTAATTTCTTTTTAATATCATTGATATCCAATTGATCTAATTCTTCAATATGTAAATCATAGATATTTTGTTCTAGAGAACGAATAGCTTTCATTAGTGCTCCTTCAAAGTTATGACATATACTCATAACTTCTCCAGTTGCTTTCATTTGTGTTCCTAATTCTCTAGATGCTCCAACGAATTTATCAAATGGCCATTTTGGTATCTTACATACAACATAATCTAATGTTGGTTCATAAGAAGCATATGTTTTCCCTGTTACAGCATTGATGATTTCATCCAATGTATACCCTAATGCTATTTTGGCTGCTAATTTGGCAATTGGATATCCTGTTGCCTTAGAAGCTAAAGCTGATGAACGAGATACACGAGGATTAACTTCAATGACACAATATTCAAAACTATGAGGATTTAATGCGTATTGAACATTACATCCCCCTTGAATATCTAATGCTGTAATAATATTTAAAGCTGATCTTCTTAACATTTGATATTCTTTATCAGATAAAGTCTGACTTGGTGCTACAACAATACTATCTCCTGTATGTACACCCACTGGATCTAAGTTTTCCATATTACATACTGTAATACAGTTTCCTGCTCCATCTCTCATCACTTCATATTCTATTTCTTTCCAACCGGCAATACATCTTTCAATTAAGCATTGATTAACTCTTGATAATCTTAATCCATTTGAACAGATATCATGTAATTCTTTTTCATTTTCAGCAATACCTCCACCAGTACCACCTAATGTATATGCTGGTCTTACAACTACTGGATAACCTATTTTATTTGCAAATTCAATAGCATCATCAACATCATTAACAACAATTGATGGAGCACATGGTTCTTGAATACTTTCCATTAAGTTTTTAAATTCTAATCTATCTTCAGCAAGTTTAATTGTACGAGTTGATGTTCCTATTGTTTTGACATGATGTTCATCTAAAAAACCTTCATCAGCTAATGCCATAGCAATATTTAAAGCATTTTGTCCTCCTAATGTTGGTAAGATACTATCTGGTTTTTCTTTAATAATTAAGTTTTTTACAACTGGAACAGTTAATGGTTCAATATAAACTTTATCAGCAATATCTTTATCAGTCATAATTGTCGCTGGGTTAGAGTTAATTAATATAACTTCAATACCTTCTTCTTTTAATGCACGACAAGCTTGTGTACCAGCATAATCAAATTCTGCTGCTTGTCCTATGATAATTGGTCCTGAACCAATAACTAATACTTTTTTAATATCTTTATTTTTAGGCATATTATTGTTCTCCTTCCATCATTTTTATAAACTCATCAAACAAATATCCTGTATCTAATGGACCAGCACATGCTTCTGGGTGGAATTGAACAGTTTTGATATTTTCTTTGATATATTCTAGTCCTTCTAATGTTCCATCATTAACATTGATAAACCATGGTTTTGCAACCTCTGAATCAATTGTTTCATCCTTAACAACATAGTTATGATTTTGTGTTGAAATATAAACACGAGAAGTCGTTAAATCTTTAACTGGGTGATTCGCTCCATGATGTCCATATTTTAGTTTTTCAGTAGAAAACCCATGTGCCAAAGCCATTAATTGATGTCCTAAACAAATAGCAAAGATAGGTAATCCACTTTTCATTAAGATTTGCATTTCTTTAATAATATCTACACATTCTTCAGGATCTCCCGGACCATTTGATAACATGACACCATCATAGTTTCCTTCTATAATTGTACTTGCTGGAGTTGAGGCAGGATAAACAGTCACTGTACACCCTCTTTTCACCAATTCTCTAGCAATGTTATTTTTTGCACCAAAGTCGTATAATGCGACTTTTTTATCTCCACTACC
>DEPZ01000036.1:26357-30545 GCA_002359025.1 Erysipelotrichaceae bacterium UBA3379
CTAGAACTTCTGTTAAGTCTTCATAATGATTTGTTGTAATCATTCCATTCATACAACCTTCATTTCTAATCACTTTTGTAATATATCTTGTATCTACACCTTGAATACCAGGAATATCATTTTCTTTACAATATTCATCTAAATCCATATTCTTTCTAAAATTACTTCCTAATCTTGCAAGTTCATTCACTACAAAACCTTCTACATAAGGTTTTCTAGATTCTTGATCTTCTAGACATACTCCATAATTTCCAATTAATGGATATGTCATTACAACACTTTGACCAGCATATGATGGATCTGTCAAAACCTCAACATACCCAGTCATAGAAGTATTAAATACAAATTCACTAATCACTTCTTTTATCGCTCCAAAAGCTTCACCTTCGAATACATGACCATCTTCTAGTATCAAATATGCTTTCATAAAATCCTCCTTATACCATAAAAAAACATATCAATAAAAATGATATGTTCACTATATAAATAACGAGAAAAAAGGCTCTGTATTTTTACAATATTCAATTTCTTTTTCATATAAAATACCGCCATATTCTCTCACCCTTTCATTTATTCTTGTATAGTATAGACAAATTCAAAGAATTATTCAAGACTTTTTTATCATTCATGAAAATTTTTTATCACATAAAAAGCAGGAAGAAACTTCCTGCTTATAAAACTATTTAATTGATAAATGATATTCTTGTAATGATTTCACTTCATGACTACCATGAATTTTCATTTCTGTAATACCTTCTAATGATGCTTTTGCAGCAGCAATGTTAGTCATATATGGAATTCTCATTTTAATAGCTGTTTTTCTAATATAACTATCATCATGTGCACTTTGTTTACCATGTGGAGTATTGATAACCATTGCTAATTCTCCATTTGTTAATGCATCAGTAATATTTGGTCTACCTTCTGTTAATTTCTTAATTTTTTCTACTGGTATACCATGTTCTTTAATTAATTCATATGTATTACCTGTAGCGACAATTGCAAATCCTGCATCATAATATCCTTTAGCAAGTTCTACAACTTGTGGCTTATCTAAATCATTAACACTGATTAAGACTTTACCTTCTGTAGGTAAAATTGTTTTTGCACCTTCTTGTGCTTTATAATAAGCTGATCCATATGATCCACCTAATCCTAATACTTCACCTGTAGATCTCATTTCTGGTCCTAAGATTGGATCGACTTCAGGGAACATATTAAATGGGAATACTGCTTGTTTAACTCCAATATGTGGAATTTTCTTTTCTTTTAATTCTAATACTGGAGAAGGTCTACCAGTTAAATCACTTGTAATAATATCAGTAGCAATTTTCACCATGTTAATATTACATACTTTAGATACTAAAGGTACTGTTCTAGATGCTCTTGGGTTTGCTTCTAAGACATAAACTTTATCATCTGCAATAGCATATTGCATATTCATTAAACCTCTAACATTCATTTCTTTAGCAATCTTCTTTGTATATTCTTTGATTGTTTCAATATGACGTAAAGGTATATGTTTAGATGGTAAGATACATGCAGAGTCTCCTGAATGAATACCAGCTAATTCAATATGTTCCATAACTGCAGGAACGAAAACATTTTCACCATCACTGATTGCATCTGCTTCACATTCCATAGCATTATTCAAGAATCTATCGATAAGAATTGGTCTATCTGGAGTCACACCAACTGCAGCTTTCATGTATTCACTTAAGCTTTCATCATCGTAAACAACTTCCATACCTCTACCACCTAATACATAAGATGGTCTAACCATTAATGGGTATCCAATTCTTTTTGCTATTTCTAATGCTTCATGAACATCTACAGCCATTCCTGATTCTGGCATAGGAATATTTAATTTTTCCATCATTTCATTAAATAAGTCTCTATCTTCTGCCATATCAATAGTTTCTGGAGTTGTCCCTAAGATATTGACACCATTTTTCTTTAATTGTGCTGCTAAGTTTAATGGAGTTTGTCCACCAAATTGAGCAATAACACCAACTGGTTTTTCTTTATCATGAATACTTAATACATCTTCTAATGTTAATGGTTCAAAGTATAATTTATCAGATGTATCATAGTCTGTTGATACTGTTTCTGGATTACAGTTAACAATAATTGTTTCAAATCCTAATTTCTTTAATGCAAGTGAAGCATGTACACAACAATAGTCAAATTCAATACCTTGACCAATTCTGTTTGGACCTCCACCTAAGATCATAATTTTTTGTTTATCACTATGGATATCACTTTGATCTTTAGCATTATATGTTGAATAATAGTATGCACTATTTTCAGTACTACTAACATGTACTGGTTCCCAAGCTTGTTCAATACCATTTTCAATTCTTTCTTTTCTAATTTCATCTTCACTCATATCTAAGATTTGACTTAAATATTTGTCTGAGAATCCATCTTGTTTTGCTTGTTTTAATACATCTACTGGAATTGATTTTCCTTTATATGATAATAATTGTTCTTCTTCATCTACTAATTCTTTCATTTGTTCAATGAAATAATGTTTGATTTGAGTAAGTTCAAATAATTCATCAACTGTTGCACCTTTTCTTAATGCTTCATACATAATGAATTGTCTTTCACTTGTTGGAACTGCTAATTTTTCTAATAATTGTTCTTTTGTTAAATCATGGAAATCTTTTGCATATCCAAGACCATATCTTCCAATTTCAAGAGAACGAATTGCTTTTTGGAAAGCTTCTTTATAAGTTTTACCAATACTCATAACTTCCCCAACAGCTTTCATTTGAGTTCCTAGTTTATCTTGAGCACCTTTGAATTTTTCAAATGCCCATCTTGCAAACTTAATAACAACATATTCACCATCAGGTACATATTTATCTAATGTTCCATATTTTCCACATGGAATTTCATCTAATGTTAATCCTGCTGCTAACATTGCTGATACTAAAGCAATTGGGAATCCAGTTGCTTTAGAAGCTAAGGCACTTGAACGTGATGTTCTTGGGTTAATTTCAATAACAACAATTCTATCTGTTTTTGGATCATGAGCGAATTGTACGTTAGTTCCACCAATAACACCGATATCTTCTACAATTCTAAATGCTTGATCTTTTAATCTATCTTGTACTTCTTGAGAAATAGTTAACATTGGTGCACTACAGAAAGAATCTCCAGTATGAACTCCTAATGGGTCAATGTTTTCAATGAAACATACTGTAATCATATTGTTTTTAGCATCTCTAACAACTTCTACTTCAAGTTCTTCCCATCCTAAGATAGATTCTTCAATTAAACATTGATGAACTAAACTTGCTTGTAAACCACGAGAAACAACTGTTTTTAATTCTTCAACATTATAAACAAGTCCTCCTCCGGCTCCACCCATTGTATAAGCTGGTCTTACAACAACTGGGTAACCTAATTGTTCTGCAATTGCTAATGCTTCTTCTACAGTATTTGCAATTTCACTTCTTGCCATTTCAATACCAAGTTTATTCATTTCTTTTTTGAATTCTAAACGGTCTTCTCCTCTTTCAATGGCATCAACTTGTACACCTAAAACTTTAACATTGTATTTATCTAAGACACCTGCTTCATTTAATTCAGAACATAAATTTAATGCTGATTGTCCTCCTAAGTTAGGAAGTAAAGCATCTGGTCTTTCTTTTTCAATGATTTGTGTAAGTCTTTCTACATTTAATGGTTCTATATAAGTCACATCTGCAGTTTCAGGATCTGTCATGATTGTTGCTGGATTTGAGTTTACCAATACAATCTTATATCCTAAACTTCTAAGTGCTTTACATGCTTGTGTTCCTGAGTAGTCAAATTCACAAGCTTGTCCTATAACAATTGGTCCTGATCCGATCACAAGAACCGTATTAATATCTTCTCTTTTTGGCATAATATCTGCTCCTTTCATCTGCGTAAAAAAAGACACATCACTAAAAGATATGTCCATTTCTCAAATATAAAAAATAAGACAATGAAACCTTCATTGAATAAGTAATCTCTTTTCTCTTCATCATAACCGGTTCCATAATCTCATCTCCTTCTTGTCTAAGTATAATTTAAACTGTCGTAATATTCAAGAAAAATTATCAAAATATTTGAAATAATTTTTAGATAAAAAGCCGTTAACGTTTGGCTAACAGCTTCATTAATGTAAATCAATTTTATTATTTAAATTGATTT
>DEPZ01000007.1:0-19241 GCA_002359025.1 Erysipelotrichaceae bacterium UBA3379
AATGATATCATTCATCTTTATATCAGGATGATGATATTTGACACGATACTCAATTTCTTTTTCTTTACTCATATGAATAGCTTCAACTGGGCACCAGTGAAAACATGCTAAACATGTAATACATCGATCACCAATACAAGCATGTTTATCTTTTAACTCTATATTATCCATTGGACAGACTTGTGTACATATACCACCTCCTATACATTTTTCATCTGCCTGTATCCCTCTCATATTATAAAATCCTTTTGCTATTGGAGAAGGTTCAGGATGGACTAATAATGAATAATCATGTTTTTCTTGATGAATTATTTTATCTAATAATTGTTGTATATTTTGTTTTTGATATTTTAAAGAAGATTCTATCTGTTCTTTTGTACTTAAGTAACTATTTCCAGGCATTGATATTCCTATATTCAATGATAGACTTTGTCCTCTTTCTTTTAAAACTTCATCCATTCTTTTCGCAATATCTCCAGGATGACCACGATATGTAGAAAACACAAAAATATAAGCCTTATCTTTAAAACACATTCTATTAATCACATGACGAACTAAATACGGCATATCACCATAATAAATTGGAAATATAAAACCAACCATATCATAATCAACTTGAATACTTTCTTGATTTTTTAAAGATGCAATTCCTATAAGATCGCAATCATATGGTAATTCTTCTGATAATATTTTTGCTGTAGTTAAACAATTTCCTGTTGCAGAAAAATAATAAAGACCTACTTTCATTATACTCATCCTTCCTTTTCTATATTATATACGAATTTGACTTACAATTCTATTATCTATCTCTTGATATAATGCTACACATCTACTTATAAAAAGCATTAATAAATAGCGACTTACTTTCATAAAAATTCATATTAAAAAACAATCTACTTTTATCATAAGCAGATTGTTTTTTTAGCTTATTTATTTTCTATTAACTGATATTCTTTAAGCATATTTTCTAATTCTTGTGGTTGTTTGCAACCATTAACTCCTAGATAAATAGAAGGTTTTGTCTTCCCATGAAAATCACTTCCACAAGTATAAAGAATACCAAGTTCTTTAGCCTTACTATAAAAATAATCATTCACTTCTTCACTATGATAACTAGAATAACATTCTACACCTTGTAATCCTAATTCAACCATTTCATCAAAAACCTCAAATCTACCTTTTAAATTATTACCAGGATGAGCCAATACACTCACTCCTCCATGATCTTTAATAAGTTTTATCACTGTTTCCAATGTAGGAAATTCTATATGTGTATAACAAGGCTTTCCTTGAGCATAATAATCCCAATAAAAATTAACATATGGGTTATCACTACGCTTACCACCTTCTCTATAAGGCTTTAGTAATTCATGATCTTTATATCTAGGATCATTTAATAATACTTCTCCAAACATTTCTCCTGTATATACCCCATTAGATGACAAAGCATCTAATTGTTCTTTAGACACATCAAAACCTAAAGCATTTGTAAGTTCTATTTTTTTTAGTGAACATTGAAGCTCTTTTTTTTCAATATTCTCTCCTAGTTGATTAAATACAGGTGAAGTATAGTCAATACCATATCCTAAAACATGTAAATTTATTCCCTTATAAGTACAATCAATCTCAATTGCAGGAATATATTCCATATTTAACTCATCACAACGTTGTTTTGCTTCTTGATTCGCTTTTACAAAATTATGATCAGCTATAGCCATAATTCTTACTCCTGCCTCATGACACATATCTACTAATTGTGTAGGTGTAAACTCTCCATCATCACTGTACATACTATGCATATGTAAATCAATATAACTTTTATCCATTTTTTATTCCTCCATTTTCTTTATCATAGCATAGAATAAATCATTTTCATGAAGATTTTAGTAAAATGAAAAAATTTATATCATGAATTGTTTAAATATTTCAACAAACTCTTCTATATATTCATTTTTATTTTCTTTGCTCCAACATGCAAAATAATTTCTTTGAATAGGTTTATCTTTATTATAAAGGGGTATTCTTCTAATACCTTGTAATGGTTCTGGTAACTTTCCTATATCATCAATAACCATATAACCCCTATGACTCAAAACCATTAATCTTGCTTCTTCTAAAGATGAAGCATGTATAAACCTATGAGATAACCCAAGTATATTTTCATAGAAATCTTCTTCAGATTTTTCTTTTCCTTTAGAGACTACCAATATACAACTTAACTTTCTTAAATCCTCTACTGTCACTTGCTCATATGAAGCAAGTATATGATCTTCAGGTATTTCAATATAACAGTTACAATATTTTAATTCATAATTATGATAATCTTGATGAAAAGCTCTTCTTTGTTCACTAATTTTAATATCTATTTGTTTGTTGATTAATAATTCAAAAAGTTCTTCATGTGTACCACTCACAATAGAAACATTTACATCTTTATATAAATGTGTAAAATGACTAATTGCTTGGTTTAATATAAGCGAACTCATATTTTTAGGATATCCGATTGTTAAAGAGAGATGGGATTGATTGGATATACGGATTGTTTCTTGTTTTATATGCTCTATATCCTCTAATAAGAGTTTCCCTTGTTCATATAGATATTGTCCAGCCTGAGTAACTTTCACTTGTCTTCCATCTCTAACAAATAAAGTTGCACCTAATTCATTTTCCAATGCTTTCATTTGTTGAGAAATAGCTGATTGTGAGATATAGCACTCTTCACTTGCTTTCGTAAAACTTTGATACTCTACAATTGCAATAAAATATTTCAACTGCTTAAATAACATACTTTTCACCCTTTCTAAGCTATTATAGCATAAAAATCCTACCATTCTTTATATAAAATGTTATAATAGACAATATTAAAACAGGAGGACAAGAATGAAAAAAAATAAAACGTCTCGATATCAACGTATGTCACAAGCATTACAAATGGAAATTAGGGAACATAAAAAGTCTTTTGCTGTGTATGCTTCATTAAGAATTGCTGTCATTATTATGATGGTATTACAGATTTTTAATCGTAATTATGAAAATGTGTTCTTATGCGTGTTGACCTTATTGTTATTAATTGTACCTAGCTTTGTACAAATGACTTTTCGTGTAGAACTACCTATTACTTTAGAAATCATCATTTTATGTTTTATATTTGCTGCCGAAATATTAGGCGAGATATCACATTTTTATCTCATATTCCCTTTCTGGGATACACTTTTACATACATTAAATGGATTTCTAGCAGCTGCTATTGGTTTTTCTTTGGTTAACTTATTGAATCAAACAAAGAATATTCAATTTGAATTATCGCCTTTATTTGTAGCTATTGTTGCATTTTGTTTTTCTATGACCATTGGTGTGGTATGGGAATTCTTTGAATTTACTATGGATACATTCTTTGCAATGGATACTCAAAAAGATACAATTATCCAAACAATTCATTCAGTATCATTAAATCCTAGTGGAACAATGAGTACTATTAAAAATATATCTGATGTTGCAATTAATGGACAACCTCTAAATATCCCTGGATATTTAGATATTGGTTTAATTGATACAATGGAAGATTTAATTGTCAACTTTATTGGTGCCACTGTCTTTTCTATATTAGGATTTTTATATATAAAAAATCCTAATAAAAGTAAACTTGTCAAAAGGTTTATACCTACACCTAAAGACAAAAATAAGGATTACTTAAAAATTGTTAATGAAGAACATAACAATGAATAATCTTATACTAGGAATATTGAGAAGTTCAATATTCCTTTTTACTTTATCGCAAAATAGTGTAAATCTATTGCATTCTTTTTATATATTCAATACAATATTTTTGAGGTGAGATTATGCTAATAACTTATAAAGAAAGTTTAAAACAAGACAAAACATTATTAATAGGATTATATAAACATGAAAGATTTCCTCAAGAAATCTGTGATTTATTAGACTATGATCCAACAAAAGAACTTCATTTATCTTATGGAAAACTCACATCTTTTAAAACATTAGGAAAACTACCTTTTAAAAGAATTGTTGTTGTGGGACTAGGAAAGAAAGAAGAATTAACTGTCTTAAGATTAAGACAAGCTATCGGAAAAGCTTTAAATAAAGGTAGACATGCCATGTGTGTATATTTAGATAGTATGGTAAGTGAGCACTTCACTATTGAAGAGATTGCATGTCATGTTAGCTTTGCTGTTACCTATAGTCGTTATCAATTTGCTAAAATCAATGCTTCTCCTAAAGAAAAACAAGATTATATTTTTGCTTCTGACTTTGACGTTCTTTCTTCATTAGAAAAAGGATTGATCATGGCAGATAGTATTAACCATGCAAGAGATCTAGCCAATATGCCAAGTAACTATATGTATCCAGAAACTCTAGCAAATTATGCCCAAGATCTTGCAAAAAAATATGACTTAGATATTGAAATCTTATCAAATCATGAATTAGAAGAATTAAATGCTGGTGGCATATTAGGTGTCAATAGAGGATCATTACATCAAGCAAAACTCATTACACTTCGTTATCATAACGGTGGTGATAAACCATATAGTGCAATCGTAGGAAAAGGACTGACATTCGATGCCGGTGGGTATAATTTAAAGACAGCGCAAGGTATGCTTAATATGAAATTTGATATGTGTGGAGGTGCAAATGCTTTAGGCGCTATTGAATTAATCGCAAGATTAAAATTACCAGTCAATGTTTTGGCTATTGTTCCAGCAACAGAAAATAAGATAGGGCCTGATGCTTATAATCCAGGTGATGTTCTTGTTTCTATGAGTGGAAAAACAATTGAAATCACAAATACTGACGCAGAAGGTCGTCTCATCTTAGCAGATGCATTAACTTATGCTCAAAGAAAAGGAGCAACGACTTTATTTGATATGGCTACTTTAACTGGTGCGTGTGTGACAGCATTAGGTGATCGCTATACTGGTGCTTTCACTAATGATCAAGGCTTATTAGAAAACTTAAAAGACGCTTCTTATCAATCTGGAGAACTTCTATGGCAATTACCTCTAGATGATGAACATCATAAGCTTATTCATGATAGTTATGTTGCTGATATCACTAATGCGCAACTTGGTATTGGTGGTGGTTCATCATTGGCTGCTGCATTTTTAGAAGAATTTATTGAAGAAGGTCATCGTTGGGTTCATTTAGATATCGCTGGTACAAGCGATAAGAAAAAACCAACGGACTATGCATGTGCTGGTGCAACAGGTGTGATGATTGAAACACTTGTCCATTATTTTGAAAATGTTAAAGGATAAGCAACGGCTTATCCTTTTGTGTTATAATAAAATAGGTGATAACTATGGAATTTATAAGTATTTCAAAACTCAATAAAAAACAATACCATGATTTTACTCATATTTATCATCAGTCTTTCCCAAATAATGAAAGAAAACCACTATTCTATATGAAAAAACTGCAAAGAGAAAACAAAATGAGTCTATATGGTATTATCAAAGAAGACGAATTGATTGGTTTAATTATATTTATTCGTTCATCATTTGGCTACATACTTGATTATCTAGCAATTGTAGAAAAGTATCGTTGTCTAGGTTTAGGTGGACAGGTCTTAGAAGAGGTTTATCAACATTTACAATCTCAGCCTGTGATTGTAGAGATAGAATGTGTAAATGAAGATCCTATAACAGCGAAAAGAAAAGCTTTTTATTTACAACATCATTTTAAAGAGTCACATATTATTGTTAATTTCTTTCAAACTGATTATGAACTTCTTTCATATCATCCAATGACATATCATCAATATCAAAATATTCTTACAGATTGTTTTGGTACAGGTGTAACAAAGCATTTAAAACAATAAATCATTGTAAATCTGATAATAAGGCTTCTAATTTAGGTGGTAAGGCTTGTATCAATAATTCAGCAAGTACTTCTGGTGATTCTTTCATACCATGAACTGCCCACTCTACTGTCATAGTAATTGAACCATGACAATACATCTTTAATAGAAACATGATATCTTCTGGAATCTCTCCAATCTTCTTTTGAATAATATGTGAGTAAAAATCTAATATACATTGATAATCATAATTTTCGACATTATTATAATCTTTAGATTGAAAAGCTTGCATGAAAAAAACTTTATCATTTAATAAAAATGAAAACTTTTTAATCAGTCCTTCTTTCAAAGTCGAAGAATTTCCTATTTGACGAAAAGATTTATCAGCTAGTTTTTCAAAATACCAATTCACCAAATCATATTTATCTTGAAAATAACGATAAAATGTTTGTCTTGTCATACCACTATGTTTCACTATATCTGTAACAGTCATTTTATCCAATGATTGATATTTCATCAAATCTTTAATACTTTGAGCAAATATATATCTTGTTTCATCATATTCATTCATAATATCCCTCATTTATATTATTTAGATAATTGTATTTTACTAGAATATAACATAGACCTCAAGATAATTTCTTTTATTTCACAAAATCTTCATATTGTCATAGAGTTATAAATTTGTTAGAATAGAAGCATTAGGAGGCTCAAAAAATGGAATTTATAAAGAAGTTTGCTAAAGAAATTAGTGTATTTGGATTGGTTATTATCATATTCTTAGGATTATTTGTTTATAGACAAATAACATTTAAAGATTATAAAACTGTAAATCAAAAAGAATTAACACAAATGGTAGAAGATAAAAAAGATTTCGTTGTTGTAGTGGGAAGTTCTACAGAGTCAACAGTTCTTGGCTATCAAGAAGTCATGACAAAATATACGACAAAAAATCGTTCAACACCTTTTTACTATTTAGATAGCAAAGATATAAACAACATTGAAGACTATATCCAAAAAACATTTGATACAAGTGCTTCATATCCAGTCACTCTTATTATCAACGATGGTAAAGTTGCTGCAAAACGTGAAGGTGCATTACAATATTATTCTTTATATGATTTTGTTAAAGAAAACCTAGATACGAAATAACCGTTACAATCATGTAACGGTTATTTTATATAAACTCTTTCTACACGTTCACTTAATAAACATGTGATTTCATATGAAATTGTATTTAATTCTTTTGCCATTCGTGAAAGTGTCATATGCTCCCCAAAGATTTCCACTTCATCATGAACATGCACATTTTCATCAACACAAACCATCATCTGATCCATACAGACTCTTCCTACAATTGGATAGTATCGACCATTAATGTAAACTTGTCTTCCTTGATTTGCACGAATAAAACCATCAGCATATCCTATTGGTAAAGTCGCAATATATTGATCACTAGGTGCAACATATGTCATTCCATAACCTATTTTTTCGCCTTTTTTAACTTTTTTAATCATAACAACTTTAGAATATAAAGACATAACTTGTTTTAAATCCTCGCATTCATCACCAGCAGGATCACATCCATACATAGCTATACCTATTCTTCCTATATTAGACAATTCATCATGATGATACATCATAGCTGCTGAGTTTTGACAATGTATATATTTGAATGAATATCCATCTATCATTTCATAGAATTTTTGTTTTTGTTTTTCATATTCATTGTTTTGAAGTTCATCATCTGCAGTCGCAAAATGTGTAAAAACACCTTCTATTCGAAAGATATCTTTTTGACAAGAATTTAAGACTTCTTGTAATTCTTCTCTTGTTTTAAAACCTATTCTATTCATTCCAGTATCTAATTTGATATGAACTTTTACTGGTTGTTTATCATGATGCATCTCTTTAATTTCATTCATATAATCTAATGAAAATAAAGATAGTGTAATATCATATTGAATAGCTAAAGATAAATCTTCTAATGGGATAGCCCCAAGAACCAATATATCCTGTTTCATATTCATTTTTCTTAAATCTATCGCTTCTTTTAATGTTGCTACTCCAAACATAGAAATATGTGGATTATTTTTTAATACATTAGCTACTTCTTGATATCCATGTCCATATGCATTTGCTTTTAATATGGCAATCATTGGTTTTTTAACTTTTTGATATAGTGTGTTGACATTGTCTTTTAAATAATCAAGACGTATCACTGCATAAGTATCACGATAACGTGCCAACTCAAACACCCCTTTTCTCAATATCAATAGTATAGTCTAAACGCTATTGATTTTCAAGAAAAATTGGTTCGAACTATTTGACCTGTGATGCTTGCATACTTGATAGTACAGCAATCATTTCCTGACTTGTTAAATCATTAGAATATAAAGAACATACAACTCCTGATGAAACATAAATCATTTGATTATCTTTTTTATAAGCAATTCCATCAATCAGATCAATCATCTCACCTGATATTGTTTCAACTTCCATATCTTCTGATTGATTTTGAACGCTTTCTATTATTGTAAAAGATTTGTCTCCAGTAAACTTTAAAATATGATTTGTCATATCATCTATAGTTGACACTTTTTCATGTTCTAAAGTAGAACCCATTAATGCAACAGGATAGAGTGGTGAACTTGTAGCTGTCGTTTGATAGCGTGATTGACTATCTTTCATAATTGTCTCTTTAGAAAAAGCATTCTTGTCTAATTTTTTACTCATATCAAAAGAAGTGACATTCACCTTGATAATCTCTACTCCATCTTGATCATAAACTTGTACATAAACCGGTTTTAAACTTTTATCAAATTTAACTTCTTGTGATTTCACGCGTTCATCATTTTCATATGTCATCTTACCAGTAATCAAATATCCATCTTTAACTTTTTCTTTTTTACCTTCTTTTAAAAATGCAAGTAATGATTGATAAATATATGGTTTTGGTGAATTATTTGGCCATTCACTTTGAAATTGAAAAGCTTGATTTAAAGATGGGGTCAATACAAAAACACCTTCTTCATTTCTTACAATAACTTGTGATTGGTTTAATGATTTATCATAAAGTTCCACTTTATAATAATCTTGATCTTGTAATGATGCATATGTTGATGTCACTTGATATGACTTTAATTCATCATTTTCTAACATTTCCATATTACATACGAGTTCATAATGTAAACAATCACTTGCTTTTTTTAATGCTTTGTCATATGAAGATGATTTGATCTTCCATCCCAAAGCACCTGCAAGTATAACCGCAATAACAACACCTATGATTGCAATGTACTTTTTTTGCATTTTCTTTCCTCCCTCACATCATATTATGAGTTTTTCGTTATTTTATGAATAAAGAAGACATGTTTGGTTATACTATATTACAAGGAGGTATTGAAAATGAATTTAGTACAAAAAACTGCTCTAGTTTTCACTATTATTGGAGCCATCAATTGGGGTTTTATTGGACTCTTTAATTTAAATATTGTTGAAAGTTTATTTGGTCATTCCATGTTTAGTGCAATTATATATATGATTGTAGGTATAGCAGGTATTATTAATATTATGTTATTATTTACTGATCTAGATAAGCATTACTAGTTAATAAAAGATTGTAACGCTCGTCACAATCTTTTTTTAATCCTTTTATTTAAAATCAATCATTTCACCTGTTTTAAGTAATATTCTCTTACGATTTTTAACAAGTGATAACATAGGGATATCAGAATTAGAATCTGAATATCCATATGAATTTTCATAATCTATTTCTATATTTTGACTTTGAAGATACTCTAAAATACGTGGTATTTTTTCTTTACCCTTACAATTCTTTCCAATAATTTGACTAGAAGGATGATTATCAATACGTTTTGTTTTCGTACCAAGTAAACAATCTATAGGTAATTCATTATATTGCATATAGACTTCACTTGATGCAGTACAAACAATCACAATATATCCTTCTTCTTTCTTTTTCTTTATTTCTTCAACCATATGAGGATAGTAATAAATCTCTACATGATTTTTATAAAATTGTTTTAATTGTTCATCTGTCATATGATCCAAAGGAAATAAAAGTGTAGATTTTACTTGTTCAAAACTTACAATATGTAATAAATATAAAACATAAAAAATAACAAGTTTCAATAAGTATAAAATATGTAATGGATGCTTTTTGATATCATAGGCAAGTAATCTATGAATTGTATCACCTGAAGCAATCGTATTATCAAAATCAAATAATGCAACTTTTTGTTTCATTATGCAATCTCCAATGCAATCTCCATCATAGCTGTAAATGTTTTTTCTCTTTCTTGGGCTGTTGTTTCTTCTTGAGTAACTAATGAATCAGAAACAGTTAATAATGTCAATGCTTTTTTATTTAAATAAGCTGCTGTAGAGAACAATGCATAAGATTCCATTTCTACACCTAAGCATCCCATTTTCGCCCATTTTTCATTTGAACCAAGATCTGCATGATAGAAAATATCTGATGATAAAATATTTCCCACATGATAATGAATTTCTTTTTCTTTAGCCTTACAAACAGCTTTTTCTAATAAATCAAATGAACTAATTGCTGAAAAAGTTCCTGGTAATTCATATTGATGAGCAAAATTACTATCAGTACATGCTCCTTGAGCAATAATCACATCTCTTACATGAACATCTTTTTGAAAAGATCCACAAGAACCAATTCTAATAATTGCTTCTACACCATATTGTGTAAATAATTCATAACTATAAATACCAATAGATGGCATCCCCATACCAGAACCCATAATTGAAACTTCTTTACCTTTATATGTTCCAGTATATCCAAACATATTTCTTACTGCATTAAACTGTTTTACATTTTCTAAATATGTATCAGCTAAAAACTTTGCACGAAGTGGATCTCCAGGCATGAGTACAGTTTTTGCTATTTGACCTACTGTGGCTTCATTGTGTGGTGTTGACATAATCTTTTTTCCTCCTTAATGAAATGTCTTTCCTTCTTGAAAATAATAAACATCACTTAAATCTGTTGAAATTTCTTTTCCTTCAATTGCATCATCAATGGCTTGAATCATATCGTCTTGTTGTGATACATCATATCCTACTTTTGCAAAATATCCATCCAATACAATAAAAGGAACATTTCCAGAATTTTCATCTACATAATAATCTTCTAATAAACTACATGTCTTTGCATAAGCATCTATCGAACTTTCTTCATCTATATCATATTGAATAATTTCCATAGATTTTCCATACTTGTCTTCTAAGACAGGAATTACATTTTCTTGAAATGATTTGCAAATCGGACAAGTCTTTGCATAATAAACATAAAGATAATACTCAGGTTTTGATGAACAAGCTGTTAAAAGAACAAATAGCATACATAATAAGATCTTCAAACTATTTTTCATACATAAACCTCATTCCAGATAATTCATCACTTAGTTCTTGATTTTGTACAGCTTTTTCAATATCATCAGCAAGATATTTTTCATCACCTAAAGTATAACCTAATAGTGCAAAATATCCATCTACTGAAATAAATGGTCCATATCCATACATTGATTCATCAAAATCTACTAATGAATCAACCACATGATCATAAACTTCTTCTGTTTCACTAGCATCTAAATCATATTGATTGATTGTAATTTGATCTTGAAAAGTGTCTTCTAAATATGGGATTGCTGTTTTTTTAAATTCTTTACATTCTTGACATGTTGTAATATAGAAAAATGAAAGTGTTACATGCTTATCTAATTCTCTTTTTTGTACTGATGTATTTTGACATGCTGTTAAAAACACCATCAATACAAGCAATATCAATTTCTTTTTCATAAATTCTCCTTTGCTATTTCATTATAAACTATATATGAAAAAAAGTACAATAACACAATATAATTTATTTATTATTTTTGTTGAATAAAAATAATAAAAATAATATAATGATAATGAGGAAGGTGAGAAGATGAACTTTGAATGGTCTACTAATGATATAGCAACCATGACATTAACAGTATACCCTACAAACTTAACTTTTAATAAAGCAGCTTGTACGTATTTTGAAGATGTCAAATTTGTATTACTGGGAATTGATAAAGAGGCTCATCAAATTGGAATTAAACCTGTTACAAAACAAGAAATTGATGAAAACATTTATCCTAAAAGTCAGTTACATCGCATTTCTCTTGGTAAAAGTTATGGAAGAGTTTCAAGCAAGTCATTTGTTTATGATCTCACACAACTCTTTGGTTTAGATTTTACAAAACAACAATGTTATAAATATGAAGTGACATTTGATATTGTGCATAAAATTATGATTGCACAATTATAAGGAGGGGTAATAAATGTCAATGACAATGACATGGACAATTATTCTTGTACTATCCATCATTATTGAAGCAATCACTATAGATTTAGTCAGCATATGGTTTGGAGTAGGTGCACTTGTCGCACTTGTTAGTCAAATCTTCCATGCATCTACAACAGTACAAATTGTATTATTTATTGTTGTATCTCTTATCTGTATTGTGGGCTCTCGTCCACTAGCAAAAAGATATTTACGTGGAAATACTGTAAAAACCAATCTTGATCGTATGATTGGTGAACATTGCTTAGTCACTGATACAATTCAAGCTGACAAAAAAGGTGAAGTGAAAGTAAATGATAGAGTATGGTTTGCAACCAGCTTAAATAATGAAGTCATTACAGCTGGACAGTATGCTCAAGTGGTTGCAATTGAGGGTTCACATTTGATTGTCAAAAAAATATAAAGGGGTTGAATGATATGTTAGAAGGTATTTTATCAAATTTATGGATTGTGATTTTAGTTATTGTTGTGATTGTTATTATTGCAAAAACAATTCGCATTGTTCCTCAATCTTTCGCCTATGTTGTAGAAAGAATTGGAGCTTATAATCGTACATGTAGTGTAGGATTACATATTTTGATTCCATTATTGGATAGAGTTGCCAATAAAGTCTCATTAAAAGAACAAGTTTTAGACTTTGCACCGCAACCAGTTATCACAAAAGATAATGTCACTATGCAAATTGATACTGTTGTTTATTTTCAAATTACTGATCCGAGATTATTTACTTATGGTGTTGTTCGTCCATTAAGTGCAATTGAAAACTTAACCGCAACAACGTTACGTAATATTATCGGTGATCTTGAACTCGATGAAACTTTAACTTCACGTGATATTATCAACTCTAGAATGCGTGTTATTCTTGATGAAGCAACAGATCCATGGGGTATAAAAATTCATCGTGTTGAAGTTAAGAACATTATTCCACCAAGAGATATCCAAGAAGCTATGGAAAAGCAAATGCGTGCAGAACGTGAAAGACGTGAAGCTATTCTTCAAGCTGAAGGTAAAAAAACTGCAGCTATTTTAACAGCTGAAGGTAAAAAAGAATCTATGATTCTTGAAGCCACTGCTGAAAAAGAAGCACAAATTGCACGTGCTGAAGGTGAAGCTGAAGCCTTAAGACTTGTATATGAAGCACAAGCAAAAGCAATTGAATACATCAATAATGCAAATCCACAACAACAATATGTAACTCTTGAAGGATTCAAAGCCTTAGAAAAACTTGGTCAAGGGGAATCTACAAAGATTATTATTCCTAGTGAATTACAAAGTCTTGCTAGTGCTGTCACATCTGTTGTTGAAATAGCAAAAGATCCAAAGAATACAAAATAACACTATGAATTCCATAGTGTTATTTTTTCTTTGTAAATATGAAGCTGACACCTACTTCATTATTTTTGGCTTGCACTTGATAATCATATAATGATGCAATCTTGCTGACAATAGATAAACCTAATCCAAACTGTCCTTTAACGCCTTTAACATACGGGTCAAATAGAAATGGTAGAGTGTCTTCGTCAATTTGATCACCATCATTATAAATTTCCAAATAATCTTGATGTAAGATAATTTGAATCTTGCTAACTGCATAACGTGATGCATTTTCAATAATATTTTCTATAGCTACACGCCAGTGTTCTTCATTACCAATAAAGCATACATCATCTAATTCTGTTTCTAGAGTCAGTTCTGGTTTTAATATATCCATTTGTGATACAATTTTCTCTATTAATTGCTTCATATCAAAGGCAGTAAATTCTATACTCTCACCTTGTAAGTAATCTAATCTATTTAAAAACAAGAATGACTTAACTTTATGATCTAATCTTTCAGCATTTTCTAAGATAACATCCATAGAACTGTCTTTATCTCCATAAGGATAGATATCATCTTTGACACTTTGACTATATGTTTTGATTAATGCTATTGGTGTCTTTAAATCATGAGAAATATTATGAATCATTTCTTCTTTAATGCTCTCCTGCTTATTGAGTTCTTCTTCCATTTCTACCAAAGCTTTAGAAACAATTCCTATTTCATCTTCTCTATCAATATTTAAAGTACTTTTTTTATGTTCTTTAATATTATCAATATAAGTTTTAATTTTCTTTAATGGACTGATTAAACTAAATACCCAAATAACCATCACTAATCCCATGACCACAAAGAAAGCATATAATATATAAACAACTTGATTACGCATTGAAGTAATTAAATCAGCAGAATAATCACTATTCACAATAGATATAAGATAATACGTATTACCAAATTGTGTAATCTTATAATAATAAGTTTCACGACTATAATTCACTTTATTTTGAACTGTCTCTTTTGATTGTGTAACAGCTTTTTTCAAATCTTCTCCAAACACACTATAATATAAATCAGCAAGAAATTCTTGTGATGTTATATTTGTTTTTACAAAACTATTTGATGAACTGTCATAGATAATTTGATAAGTTTGTTTGGTTTGTTTTAAGTTAGGTAAATAAGAATCATTAATAACAGAATATTGAGAAATTGTTAATGTTTCATACATCTGTTTATCAATAATACTTGTTAAATTATAATTAATTAATGGCATCATAATGGCCACGAATACTAATGCAACCAGTCCTAAAACAACAATTAATTGTTGTATAAGAGATAACTTCTTAAAAAAATGCAAATAGTTCTTCTTTTTCATACTAATCTAAACGATATCCAAAACCATAGATTGTTTTTACATTTAAATCAGGCATTTTCTTTCTTAATCTACGAAGTGTATCATCTACAACACGATCACTACCAAAGTAGTTTTCATCCCATACTTTGGATAAAACTTGTTCTCGAGAGATTGCAATTCCTTTATTTTTAATGAAATATAATAATAATTCATATTCCTTTGTTGTTAATTCTATTTCTTGATTATTTAATAAAACTTTTCTTTTTTCTTCATCTATAGCATATCCATCAATATTAATTAATGCTGGATCATCTTTATAAACACGTTTTAAAACATTATGAATACGTAGAATGACTTCTTTAATATTAAATGGTTTTGTAATGTATTCATCACTACCTTTTTCCAAACCAATAATACGATCAAACTCTTGGTCTCTAGCACTCATAAAGACAATAGGCATATCAGGCTTGCATGCTTTGATTTCATTCAATAAATCAAATCCACTGCTTTTATCAAGCATTATATCAACAATCCATAAATGAACATCATCATCTTTATGTAATAAAGCTTCTTCATATGTATAGAATGAATAAACAATATACCCTTCTTTTTCTAAATAAGTTCTCACTAAATCATTTAAATTCTTTTCATCATCGATTATATTAATACGATACTTCATAAAAAATCACCTCACTATCACTATATACAAAATATTGCCATATAATATGGCAACATTTTGTGATAATATGTGAAACTATTACTGATTATCCACAGCATAGCCTTTTTCTTTAATAACATTCACAACTTTTAATACATTTTCATGACAAATTTCATCTGTTTTTGCTTCAACCATTACACGAATAAGTGGTTCTGTACCACTTTCACGTACTAAAATACGTCCATCATTTCCTAATGATTCTTCTACTTCACGTACAGCTTTTTGAACATCAGGATCTTCTTGTGCTTGTTTTTTATCAGCAACTCTTACATTGATTAAAAGTTGAGGATAAATATCGACTGTTTCAGTTAATTGAGCTAATGTTTTTTTACTTTCAACCATTGTTTCTGCAATCTTTAATGATGTTAAAATACCATCACCAGTTGTTGCATGTTTAGAGAAGATAATATGTCCTGATTGTTCTCCACCAATACAATGACCATTTTTCATCATATTTTCATATACATATTTATCTCCAACAGCTGTTTTTTCATAAGCAATACCTTCTCTATCTAATGCTTTATATAAACCTAAATTACTCATAATTGTTGTAACAATTGTATTATTGATAAGTTCTCCTTTTGATTTCATTTCCATACCACATACATATAAAATCAAATCACCATCAACAACTCTACCAAATTCATCCACTGCAATACATCTATCAGCATCACCATCATATGCAAATCCTACATCTAATCCATTATCAACAACAAACTTTTGTAAAACTTCAATATGTGTAGACCCACAGTTTGTATTAATATTTGTTCCATCAGGTTGATTATTAATCACATAAGTTTTTGCACCTAAAGCATCAAATACACTTTTTGCAATAGCACTTGATGAACCATTTGCACAATCTAAACCAACTTTCATGTCTTTAAAAGCACGTGTTGGAATACTCATTAAATAACCAATATATCTATTTCTTCCCATTGAATAATCAATTGTTCTACCAATTTGATCTTTTGTTGCATATGGAATAGGATCTGTTAATCCATCAATATATTGTTCAATTAAGTTTTCAATAGTTGCCTCTAATTTATGCCCTTTTCCATTAATAATTTTAATACCATTATCATAATAAGGATTATGTGATGCAGAAATCATAATACCACAATCAAACTCTTCACTTCTTACTACATATGAAACAGAAGGTGTTGTTGTCACATGCAATAAATAGACATCAGCTCCACTCGCTGTTAACCCAGCAACAAGAGCATATTCAAACATATAAGAACTTCTTCTTGTATCTTTACCAATAACAACTCTTGCTTTATGTTGTCGAGAATAATACCACCCTAAGTATCTCCCCACTTGATAAGCATGTTCTACTGTTAAAGTTACATTTGCTTCTCCTCTAAAACCATCAGTACCAAAATATTTACCCATTTTCATTAGTTCCTTTCTATATTAATTGTTATTTTTGATGATGAAAGCAGTTCTATCTTTAATTGTTCATCATCAATCGCAACATCGACATCTACTTTACGACTTCCCACTTTTAATCCATCAATATCTACTGTTGCTTGTATATTGTCAGCTGTAAGAGCATTGATCTTTGCTTCGCTTCCTGTCACCGAAACAGAAGCATACTCACTTTCCCCAGCAAATGACACTTGATAATTTTTTGAATTATTTAAGACTTTGATAGGTATACGATCAAATCTCTTTGTAATTACTTTTTCTATTTGAATTGTAACATCTATAGATTGAGTAGAGAATTTATTAATTCCACCAACTTTTTTAAGTGCTACACCTTGAACTGTAGAAGTTGCTTTCATATCAGTCACGTCAACCTCTACCTCAACTTGATTAATCGTATTAATATTTTTTTCTTCACCATATATAGTCACTTCATTTTGAGATAAAGTATAATTTGATATTTGATATCCTGTAGGTAGATTGCCTACGAATTTTGCTTTTATAGGTACCGTCTTGCTATAAGATGCAACATTACATTTGACATGGACGGTTGTCGGTGCAATTTCTACATCCACTTCTTGCCCGTTTCCATCATATGCTTTGATTCTTGCATCTTGTTCAAACATTTCTGTTTTATCAGAAACATCTATGCAAGCTTCTACTTTGGCTATCTTTTTAAGAGTTTCTTGACTTGCTCGAATTGTCACATTCGAAACAGCCATCTCTTCAACACTCACTGAATATTTAGAATCGAGTTTATCTTCATTAATAAAACGATATCCTAAATCAAACGATTCTGTTTCTTTTTTAGCAAGTTTGACTTTCAAAGTATCTGGTACAAGCATAACCGTTAATGTATCAGGAAAATTTCGTGTTTTTAATTTTAAAGTATGTTCACCCTGATGTAAATCAGTCACTTCTAAATAGACTTGATAATTACTCATAATACGTGCTTGATAAATATCAACAGAAGGACCAATCAAACCAACTTTAACTGTTTCAGGAACACCCCTAATCTCTAATTCTTCATCCAATCCCTCTACAACAACAGGTACATTTTCTAATGTCATCCCTGAAGTTGGACTACTTAAAATACTATCATCTCTAATTGTAATAAAAAGAACACCAGCCATAATAAAAGCTAAAGTTAAAACACTGATTTTATTTTGAAGTATTCTATCTAATGTTTGATTGATATAATTGTAAAAATGTCCAAATTTATCAATTGTTTTGTTTTTTGTAATATTTAAGTTTTCTTTTGTTATGCTTTCTTTATTGGTTTTTTCTTTTTCCTTTTGCATAATTTTTAAGAAAAACTCTGTTGTTGAATCTTGTATATCTCTTTGATTTTTACGTCTAGGACTCATGTGTATCGTCCTCCTCATCATTAGATTTGAACCAATTTAATTCATTGATTAATGATGCCTTTAATTCTTTTGTAGAAATTTTCTTCAATTCTCCATTTGTCGCAAAAGAAATGGTCCCTGTTTCCTCACTTACAACGACAGTTAATGAGTCTGTGATTTCACTAATTCCAATAGCCGCTCTATGACGCGCTCCATATTTAGGACTTAATTCTTTATTTGTTGGAGGATAAAAAGCCGCTGCGCAAGCAACTCTATCACCTTGAATAATAGTTGCACCATCATGCAAAGGTGTTCCTTCCCAAAAGATAGTCAAGAAAAGTTCACTTTTGATATCCGCATTAATCTTTGTTCCAGTATTAATATAATCAATTAATGATTGACTTCTTTCAAAAGTAATCAAAGCTCCTGTTTGTTCTTTAGATAAAGTTGTAATTGCATTAACAAGTTCATCTAATAAACGTTCTTTTTCATCATTACTAATTTCTTTTATATCTGTCATCTTGGTTTGACCCATTTTTTCTAGTAGCGTACGAATCTCTGGTTGGAAAATAATGATAATTGCCAATACTCCCCAATTAATAACACTATCTACTAAATAATTTAATGTCGTTAAACCTAATACACTTGTTATAAGCTTGACAATCAATATAAATAAAACACCCTTAAACAATTGCATTGTTTTCATATTGGTTTTAAACAACGAAATCAAATAATAGAGTATAAACCATACAGCAATCAAATCTATTGCTGATCTAAAAAAATTAATGATTGTTGTTAAACTGATATTCAATTTAAATCACCCACATTTCTTTACCATTATAACAGTTTTTATAATAAAATAAAACTCAACTCTTTTCATATTCTGAAAA
>DEPZ01000007.1:19355-24622 GCA_002359025.1 Erysipelotrichaceae bacterium UBA3379
ACCACTTTACATTAGAATATATCATCTTCCTGATTATAATTCTATAAATCAACACTTTTTTGCATAATTCTATCAAATGTCTTTGCAAACGCTTGAAAAAGTTGTAATATAGATATGTTGATAGGAGGATTTATTATGAAAACAATTTTAGTAGAAACATCTGCGAGACATGTTCACGTTTCTCAAGCAGATTTAGATGTTTTATTTGGAGAAGGATACACATTAACAAATAAAAAAGATCTTTCTCAACCAGGACAATATGCATGTGAAGAAAAAGTAACTGTTGTAGGACCTAAAGGTGAAATGAAAATGTCAATTTTAGGACCAACTCGTAAAGAAACTCAAGTGGAAGTCTCTTTAACTGATGCAAGATCTTTAGGAATTAAAGCATTAGTAAGAGAATCAGGAGATATCGAAGGTACTTCTGGATGTAAATTAGTTGGACCTAAAGGTGAAGTAGAAATTTCTTGTGGTGTGATTGCAGCAAAACGTCATATTCATATGACTGAAGCAGATGCTAAAGAATTTGGTGTACAAGACAAAGATGTAGTTAGTGTAAAAATCACTACAGAAGATAGATCATTAACTTTTGGTGATGTTGTTTGTCGTGTAAGTGATAGCTATGCATTAGCAATGCATATTGATACTGATGAATCAAATGCTGCTGGTATTGCTGGTCCTTGCCAAGGTGAATTAATTAAATAACACAGGGGTTTCTCAAGAAACCTCTTTTTAGATATGAAACGTAATCAATTAGAAATTGAAAGTGATATCACATTAATTGTTGAGTTTTTAAAACTCAAATATCAATTGCCAGCAAATTTCTATGGAGAAACTTATCCTGATGAAATCATAGATATCATGAAAGAATTAGAAACTATTGAAGATAAACAACAATACAAAACAAAACTAGAAGAAGCCATGATTTGTTTTAAAACATACCTACCAAAATAAAAAGACAGAAGACTGTCTTTTTATTTTGCACCAAGCGCTTTCACTTTTTTTATAAAATTATTAAGTTCTTCACGATTTAAATTACAAAAAACATGCTGGTCTTTTTCTCTATGAATAACTGGAGAACGTTTATTTAAAACTTCTAAAATCATTTTTTCTTTTAATGATAACGATGTATAATCTAATTTTCCCCCTACTCCCATAATCACTTTCATATCTTTTAAAATTTCAAAATTAAAAGTATGAGTCACAGGTGTCATAAATTCAGTCTGCCAAACACCGACAATAAACATTGAATATTGCTTTTCAATCAATAATGGCTGGTTATCTAATATAAACTGTACAATAATTTCATCTAGCTTTCCTTCATAGACAGGAGTTCCTATAATTATTTGACTTGCAACATTTAATATCTGATAATCCAATTGATCAACATCCATCAACAAGCAATAATCAAAAGACTCTGCTATTATGGAAGCTACTTTTTTTGTAAAACCATGTTGACTATGATAAACAATGACTTGCATAAATCTCATCTCCTATTTATATTTTACATATATTTTAATGATTAATCACGATATTTCGCATAGAAATAAAAAAAAGGTGACAACTCACCTTTATTCATTAACAATTTTTTTAAGTGCTGTACTTGCTTTAAAAGCAGGTGCTTTACTTGCTGCAATTGTAATTGTTTCACCAGTACTTGGATTACGTCCAGTTCTTTCTCCTCTTTCTCTTACTTCAAAAGTACCAAAACCTTTTAAATTAATTTTATCTCCTGATTTTAAAGTATCAGTAATAATATCTACAAAAGCATTAACAGCACATTCTGCTTGAAGTTTTGTTAATCCAGCTTGATCAGCAACTTTTTCTACTAATTCAGTTTTATTCATATCTATACCTCCATTTATACTTAGGATTGTCCTATGTGTTCATTATAATACAAATCAAAATAAATGTACATAGATTATAACTTTCTTATAAAAGAAGCAAATTGTTTTGCAATGTTTTCACTTGTTTTCCATGATGTGACAATTCTGATTCTTTCATGATCATCTTCTAATTGTTTAATATGAGTAATCATATATTCTGTTTCAATTTTTTCAATAATATCTTTAGGTAAATCTATAAACAATTGATTAGAATAAGAATCAATATATAAAGGATATCCTTTTTCTACAAATGCCTCTTTAATAATCATTGCCATTTTATTTTCATGTATACCTATTTCTTCATATAATTCATCTTTTAATAATGCAGTAAATTGTACACCTAATAGTCTTCCCTTAGCAAGCAATCCACCACTTTGTTTCATATAATAACGAAAATCTTTCTTTAAATCATCATTTAAAATAACAAGTGCTTCACCAAATAAGGCTCCACTTTTTGTACCACCAATATAAAAAGCATCACAGTTTTTTGCTATTTCAGCCATGGTTGGAGCATCTTTTAATGATAAAGAACTTGCAAGTCTCGCACCATCAATAAAAAGATAAAGATGATGCTTCTTTGTAAAAGTATATAAGTCCTCTAATTCTTGTTTTGTATAATAGCTTCCAAGTTCTGTTGTTTGTGAAATATAAACCATCTTAGGTTGAACCATATGTTCATCACCATGTTCATCTAGCATAGATTGCACCATATCTACAGTTAATTTCCCATCAACATGTGGACGTGTTAAAACCTTATGACCAGTTGCTTCTATTGCTCCTGTTTCATGAACAAAAATATGTCCTTCATCACATGCCATAACAGCTTGATAACTTTTTAAAGCCGCTTTAATAACTATGCTATTTGTTTGTGTACCACCTACAAGAAAATGAACATCAGCTTCTTGTTGAATTCTTTGTTGAATGATTTCTCTTGCTTGATGACAATATTCATCTAATCCATATCCTACTGTTTGAATGTCATTTGTACTCACTAATGCTTCTAAAACTTTAGGATGCGCTCCTTCACTATAATCATTTAAAAAACTATACATATACTTCCCTACTTTCTGTATAACAAACCATATCTTACATATATTAAATTTAATAAACTTAAAAAATTCATTGTTCCTTGTAATGAAGACTCACTATATTGACTTTCTGTCCCATCAATACAATAAATATGATCAATTGCATCATTATGATAGTCTTTATTCATAGTGAGTAATAAAATACAAGGATTATGTTCTTGAATTTTTTCAATTAATGAATCTATTAATTTTTTTCTTGCTCGTACTGTAATAATAATAACCAAACTATCTTGATCAATCATATCAAGTCTTTGTATTTCATCTCCACGTTCTACAAAGGCATAAACAAACTTTTTAAGTTTTAACATTTTCATTTGAAAATCATTTGAAATGATTTTGTTAAATTGATAACCAATCATATGAACCTTTTTTGCTTGATAGATCATATGACAAATACGATCAATTTCATGAATATTAATACTATTATGAACCATTTGTAATGATTCAATTGTTTCATTATAAATCTTATCAACAAGGTATTGAGGATTTTTATGAATCATACCTACTTCTTTTGGATCCATATGAATTTCATCTCGAGATATCTCTAATGCTATAGCAACTTCTTCTTTAAAATTAGCAAAATTCTTACAATTTAAATCCTTACAAAATCGAGAAATAGTTGCTGGAGATGTATAACATAAATCAGCTAAATCATTAATATTAATATCTGGAACCTTTTCTAGATTTGTAAGTATTGTATGAGCAATGGTATAATACATATCTTGAGATGAGGAAACATTAACATAGGACATCAGTGTATATAAAATATCAACTTCATTATAGTTATTTAACACCTATTTCTTTCCTCCTAAATATTCTTTTCTACCTATTTCATATAAATCATTTCCCAATGCATCAATCACAACAGTCAATGGAAAATCTTCAACATATAAACGTCTTAAAGCTTCTGGACCTAAGTCATCAAAAGCGATGACCTCACAAGATTTCACACATTGACTTATATAAGCCCCTGCTCCTCCTATTGCTCCAAAATAAACACTTTTATTTTCTATCATCGATTGTTTGACCGCATCACTTCGATATCCTTTTCCAATCATACCACGTAATCCTAGTGACAATAAGGCTGGTGTATATGCATCCATTCTCCCAGATGTTGTTGGTCCACCGCTACCAAAGACATGTCCAGGTTTACTTGGTGTTGGTCCTACATAATAAATAATTTGATCTTTTACATCAAAAGGAAGTGCTTTGCCTTCATCTAATAATTGAATTAATCGTTTGTGAGCCGCATCTCTTGCAGTATAAATAACTCCTGTAAGCAATACTTGATCTCCTGCTTTTAAAGTACTCACTTCTTCAATAGTTAAAGGTGTATGAATTGTTTTCATTACAAAATAACCTCCTTATGTCTTGCAACATGACAACAGATACTGACTGCGACAGGCATACCTGCAATATGAGTTGGATAGGTTTCTATATGTAAAGATAAAGCCGTTGTTTTTCCTCCATATCCAGCTGGTCCTATACCAGTAGAATTGATCATATCTAATAATTCTTTTTCTAAAGCTTGATATCGAGAATCTTCATGATGACTTTGTACATCTTTTAACATTGCTTTTTTAGATAAATAGGCTACTTTGTCAAAAGAACCACCTATTCCTACGCCCACAACAATAGGTGGACAAGCATTAGGTCCAGCATCATTAACAACTTTCAACACAAAATCTTTAATACCTTGTAGACCATCACTTGGCTTTAACATTTTAATTTGACACATATTTTCACTACCAAAACCTTTTGGTGCAACTGTTATTTTTAATTGATCACCATCAACAATGTCATAATGAATGATAGCTGGTGTATTGTCCTTGGTATTGATACGATCAAATACAGGATCACTCACTACACTTTTACGAAGATATCCTTCTTCATATCCTTGTCTTACACCTTCATTGATAGCCTCTTTTAAAGAACCTTCTACATAAACATCTTGTCCAATTTCAACAAAAACACATGCCATACCTGTATCTTGGCAAATAGGTGAACATGTTGTACTAGCAATACTTGCATTATCTTGAAGTATTTTTATTGTTTCTTTTGCAATAGAGCTATCTTCTTTTTGATAGGCATCTAATAATGATTTTTGAATATCTGATGGAAGTTTATAATTGGCTTCCATGCATAGTCTTTTCACTTCATTTATAATTGTCTCACTTTTAATTGTTTTCATATCTTATCCCTCTTTTAATGAATATATTATACATAAACTATAATAAAACCTCAATTCCATATTCAAAAAAGAACTAAAGGAGGTGTCCTTTGAGTTCTTTTA
>DEPZ01000007.1:24702-32867 GCA_002359025.1 Erysipelotrichaceae bacterium UBA3379
ATCAATATCAATCTTTAAATCCAAATCAGGATTACATGTAATTAAAACAACTTTACATCCTGCCTTCTTTAAATATTGGAATGTTTTATAGGCACTATCTACAAAATACCCATTCACTGTCATAATAATAGCCACACTATTTTCATCTAAAGATTTAGCACATTCTAATTGTCTAGATGAATCCATATAAGCCATTGTAAACTTTTCTAACATTAATAAATCTGTTTGAAAATGTAATGCAGCACTTTGTGAGAACTGAGTTCCAAAAAATGCAACTGAGGAACTATCATGAATTAACTTCAATACTGCATCAACTTCTTTCCAATTTAATAATTTGGGTAAATAAGATAAGTATTGAATAACTTGTTGAACATATTCATTCGTTGCCTTTTCAGGATTGTATCTCATAGTTTCTAAAGGAATATTAATTAAATTATTAAACTTCTTATCATTTGAATGAAATGTATAGCACTCCTGTTTTAAATGTGCAAAATTCTCATATCCTAGCGTTCTACAAAAACGTGAAATCGTTGCCGGTGAAACAAAGCATTCATTTGCAAGTTCACTAATACGCATATTTGCAATACGATAAAAATTATTTGCCATAAAATAAGCAATATTATAATTGGTATCATTTTCCCCAGCCGTATCTAAAAATATAATTAATCTATAAAATAAATTCTTCATGAATGTCCCTACTTTCTTTTACCATAGAATCACTATGAATTTTCTCATAAAATCTTTCTTCATACAATACTATATCGCATATTTGTATATAAATCACATATTTTTTGACATTTCTTTTAAATTCTATCGAAATAATTATTTTATATTAATAAGCGTAGTCTAAATTATTTGTTTTTCCCTTCAAATAGAGACTACTTCGTGATATCCTTTCCCAAACAGATATCAAAAAGGTAGATAGGACTCCCACCTATCTACCTTTTTTGTTTATTTCAAAACTTCTTCATAGACTCTAAGAACATTTTTATAAAAAACTTTCTCTATTTCCTCTTCACTTAAGACTTCTTGAAGTGCATTATAGAGTTTATACATATATGAGGCATCTTTAATTTCTAAATGTGGATCAATACCATCAAAATCCGTTCCTAAACCAATACAATCAATACCACCAATTTCTTTAATATACAATATATGTTTAACAATTGATGATACTTTAGATATTTGTGTTTGTCCAGTGGTATTCTCGTCTAAAAAATCAGCAGCAAAGTTAATGCCAATAACACCACCTCTTGATGATATGATACGTATCATATCATCTGTTAAATTTCTAGCATGAGGGCATAGCTTTCTAGCATTTGAATGAGATGCGACAAAAGGTTTTGTTGTATATTTGGCAACATCATAAAATCCTGCATCAGATAGATGTGAAACATCTATAATAATCCCTAATCTCTCACATTCCTTTACATATTCTATCCCAAATTCTGTAAGACCATGTTTGTCATCTTTTTGATAATAACCATCAGATGTATTCATATCAAAATTAGGATAACCAATCCCATTTTCATGATTCCATGTTAAAGTAATCATTCTTACTCCTAATCGATAATAGTTTCTAAGTAAGGATAAACTATTGAAACAGACTGCTCCTTCTTCTAAAGTCATAAGCGCAGATATTTTACCAGCTTTTTTATTCTTTTCGATATCTTGATAAGATTTTACCAATGCTATATCATCTTGATATTTTTCTAATTCATTATAGAAAGTATCGATCAATTGATGAGCGTGAAGTACTGGATTTTCTACTTTGTGTAATGGTGTAAACATAGCAAAGTTTTGTAATAAATAACCTGCACTTTTCATTTTTTTAATACTGATGTGTAAATCATTATCATATAATGAAGCTTCTGGATCTTTGTTAATTGCATAAATTGTATCGCAATGCATATCTACTATATTCATATTCTCACCTTTAAAAATAGATTTCTGTTTGTTTATAATCTTTTGTATATGATTGTGTTTGTTTTAGCCAATCTTTTAACTCTTCAATTTCATCATCTTCTAAATCTAATATACCATATGATGCCAATTGGCAAACATCATAAAGACTTTGCCATAAATCATCAAATGAATTTGTTTTTTGATCTGCTTGTTCACTTATTTCATAAGCATACATTTCGTGTGCTTGCTTAATTGCTTCTTCTAAACTCATAAAATTCCTCTTTCTATTAAACCAAAATGTTCCAAAGCTTTAATAATACCATCATGATTGACATCATCTGTTACATAATCAGCAATAGACTTGATTTCATCTTTTGCGTTTCCCATTGCCACTCCAATTTTAACAAGTTCTAACATTTCTTTATCATTCATACCATCACCAAATGCCATTGTATCTTCTCGAGCAATACCGTAATATTCTAAAACTTTTTCTATACCTACTGATTTACTACAATTTTTAGAAAAGACATCATATCCTGTATCAAACCATTGTGTACATACACAATGCTTTGTTTCTTTCATTAATCCTGTTATTTCTTCTTTTGATGCAAAAGGACAGAATAAATAAATTTCTGTATTTTCAATATCATCAACTTTTCTAACTTCAGGTAAAGGAGTATGAATATCTTCAAAAGATAGAATCAACTTCTCATCTATTCTATTTGCATATAAATCTTCTCTTTCTACATACAATGAAGATAAATGATGTTGATTGAAATAGTTATGAATTCTTATCACATCATCTTGTGGGATATTCTCTTTATGAATCACCTTATGACCATCAGTACAATAGGCTCCATTAATTGTAATATAGCCATCATATTGAAATTGTTCTAAAATTCCAAGTTGATGGATTTCACTCATATGACGACCTGTAGAAATAAATAGCTTGATACCTTGACTACGTAATATATTCAATGCTTTTATTAATTGGGGTGTTAATCGTGGTGTTTGCTTAGATATTAATGTTCCGTCTATATCAAAAAATAATGCTTTCATATATAATTCCTTTCTTTTATATATATGAATTCATTTTAACATAATTTCATGATAATTTTAAAATAATTTGTATATTTGAAAATTTTATTATAAAATAGACCTATCGAGTAAAGTTAAGGGTGAGTATAATGGGTAAATATAATCATAAAAATGATATTATTCTTTCAGGAAAACATATTTATAAAGATAAAAAAAATAAATATGTTTATTATGACACATTTACAAAACAAGGATATGCTATTCAAAATAATGATAAATATAAAATTCTTTTATATAAGAATCGTTTGATCATTTCTTTATTTGTAGGATTGCTTGGATATGGAACAATTTTTCCAGTATGGGTATCTTGCATCTTAGCAGTGGCTGTCTTTGTAATTATTGAAATGTATATGAGATTGTCTTTTTTTAAAAGACTACCTACAAAAAATATAGAAAAATATCAAAATGTTTCTACAATTCAAGTCATTCAAGAAAACAAATCTCAAAATAAAATTATAATTTTAGCTATTTTATATAGTTTATTTGCTTTATTAATTGTTATTAATGCATATATTGAAAATTATTCTATGGGTATAAATTTATTAAGTGTTGAATTTGGCTGCATTGGTCTCTACTTAGCATTCTTACATATTATGGCACTTAAAAAGGCTTAATCCTTCAACAAAAGGAATTAAGCCTTTTTATAATCTCACTAAAAAAGATCATTTATATCTTCAAAATTTTCTCGACATACATCTGCACCCAAATCAAGAAGTTCTTGATGCTTTGATTGTGGTGCTATCCCAATGATATATCCTGCTTTTGCTTTTTTAGCTTGGCTTATACCAGTGACACTATCTTCGACAACAATACAATCTTTCAAATCAACATTTAATCTATGGCTTGCTTCTAAAAACATTTCTGATTTATTTGCATATTGTCCATTATCATAGACGATTTGATTTCTATCAAACCATTGATCTAATTGAAAAATCTCAAAGAAAAAATCAATATTTTCTTTAATAGATGCACTTGCTATAATAAAAGGAACGCCTTTGTTTTTTAAAGAATCAAACCATTGTGTTGCTCCTTTGACAAGATGTAAATCTTCTGGATGTTCTAAACATATTGAACGATAATATGCTTCCTTCTTCAAAGAATACATTTCTAACATTTCTTCACTTAAATGCATATCTATACATTTTAAAATATCGCGATTATTTTTTCCATGCATTTTCACTTTCAAATCTTGATCAATTTCATGACCTGTGAGTTCTTGTACCATACGTGACCATGCTATATTATGGAAAGGCGTATCATAAAACAATGTTCCATTAAAATCAAAAATAACTCCTTTAAACTCCATTTTCTTCACCTTTTTTCCTCTCTATAAATTATTATAGCATTAAAATTTTGATTATATAATGAAAAGATTGTTTCTTTGTTTATTTTATTCTATGATATTGATATAAGGATGTGTTATTATGCAAAAAGAATTTCAAATCATTTCGGAATTTGATCAATTAAAATTATCTTGTCTTATGATAGTTCCTGACTCTCCAATTGGTATCATTCAAATTTCACATGGTATGTGCGAACATAAGGAAAGATATATTGATTTTATGAATACAATGGCAAAGCATGGCTATTTATGTATTATACATGATCATAGAGGACATGGAAAAAGTATTAAAAATGATAATGATCTTGGATATTTTTATAAAGATGGTCATAAAGGTATTGTAGAAGATCTTCATCAAATCACACTTATGATCAAGCAACAATATCCCAAACTTCCTCTATATCTTTTTGGTCATAGTATGGGTTCACTTGTTGTAAGATGCTATCTACAAAAGTATGATCAGGATATACAAGGTTTATTTGTTTGTGGAAGTCCAAGTCGTAATCCATTAGTTAACGCAGGAATTATGCTGGCCAAATTATTTATGAAAGTAAAAAACGATCATCATAGACCTTATCTTTTACAAAGAATGGCTTTTGAAAGTTTTCAAAAAGGCTTTGAAGACATTCCTAATAGTTGGATATGTAGTGACTTAGATGTTGTCGAAAATTACAACAATGATCCTTTATGTCGTTTTGTTTTTACATCACAAGGATTTTATACATTATTTCAATTGATGAAACAAACATATCTAAAATATACTGCTTGTTCGACAGATCTCCCTATTCATTTTATTGCTGGAAGTGAAGATCCATGTATTGTGAGCACAGAAAAGTTTCATCAAGCTATTTTGCATCAAAGACAAGTTGGATATAAACAAGTTACATATTATTTATTTCAAGGAATGCGTCATGAAATATTAAATGAAAAACATAAAGAAAAAGTCTATCAACATATTTTAGAAATACTAAAAACTTGGCAAAAATAGCCAAGTTTTATTTGACTATCAAGGATTTTTTATAAGTCAATATCAAATAGACTCAATTGTTTATACTGACTTTTATTCTCAAATTGTTTAAGATAGTCAAAAATCTGCTTATTATCATGTTTGATTCCATGTTCTTCGCATATTTGATGAAAAAGTTTCATCAGCCTTTTATGACGAGGACTATTGATTTGATATTGCATGCCATAAGTTTGTATATACTTCTCTTTTAGATGAGGAAACAATTTGTCAAGTTGACTATAAAAATATTCTCTATTACCCTCACGTAGTGTTAATCCCATCCCAAAACAGATGACACCATAAACTTTCGCTTCAATACAATAATTTAAGATACCTCTAATATTTTCTTCAGTATCATTGATGAAAGGAAGAATAGGACAAAGCCATACAACCGTTGGAATTCCTGCTTCATGAAGCTTTTTTAAGACTTCAAATCGTTGACGTGTTGTACTAACATGAGGTTCAAGTTTTCTACATAGGTCTTCATCATAAGTCGTTAATGTCATTTGTATGACACATTTTGTCTTGTCATTGATGGCCTTTAGTAAATCTAAATCTCTTAATACTAGATGAGATTTTGTAATAAGTGTAAAACCAAAGCCATATTGATAAGTCAATGATAATGCTTTTCTTGTATAATTGATATGATTTTCAAGGGGCATATAGGGATCAGTCATAGATCCTGTACTTAACATACATTGAGAACGTTTTCTTTTTAAAGTCATTTCCAATAATTCAATGGCATTTTCCTTGATTTCAATATCTTCAAAATCATGATCTATATGATAGCATTGACTCCTTGCATCACAATATATACAACCATGTGTACATCCTCTATACAAATTCATCCCATTGGATGAAGATAAAATACCTTTAAATTTTTTTATAATGCATTATGAATTCACCTATAAACCAAGTTTTTTCTTCAGTAAATTTTCATTCAAAAGATGATGTGTTACAAAATGTCCATTATAAAAAACAGCCCAATTATTAAAAACACATGGAAGATTTTTTGCCTTTTCTAAAGTATCTACAGCTTTTAAAGTAACTGGTATATCCTTTTCATAACAATATTCTTTAACCTCTTTTATACAATGAAAAATATAAGGACATTGTAAACTATAATAGATTGTTAATTCTTTTTGATCTATCTTCATTTGTTTTACATTTTCTAGAAAGTAAGGTTTTTCTCCATAAAAAGATAAAGTCAAAAGCTCATAGTCATTTCCTACTGTATCACTGACCTCAAAACCATATTTTAAAAAGAATTGTTTATCAGATAAAAATGGTTTCTTCTTTTTTGATGTTAAAACACATATACCAGCTTTTCCCTTCTCCTTAGCATCATCAATACAATATTCAAGTAAAGATTTTGCATAACCCTTTTGCTTAAAAGAGCCAGATACCCACAGACAATAGATATACATATAATTTTCTCCCTGAATAGGAACCCATGCTGTTTCTAGTGGTGCATATTCAATAAATACTTTTCCTTTTTGATTAAGCTTACGAAAAACATGTCCTTCTTTTATTCGTTCTTTTAACCATTGTTTTTTGATTAAAACGCCCTCTTGATGCTTTTTATCAGAAATAGCGCAACAAAGATGCTCTTTATCTAACTGATTCACTGTTAAATTCACAAAAGTTTCACTCACTATTATTCACTCCTTTTCTTTTTACATCTATATTATAACAAAATAACCATGACAACATGTGTCATGGTTTATTTTGTTCGTATATTTTTTTTGCTACATCACTTATTATATTTTTCAATTATACCGGCTCTATAATAGAAACATCACAGCCAAAAGAAAGAAGATATCCTATTAGCCATTGATCTATAGGCATTTGAGTAGAAATGATATAATCACCATCATCTTTTTTATGAATTTCATCAACTTCAAATTCATCATAAATGCGATAAGCCATCGTTTGAGGAAAACGCAGTATAACCTGCTCACAATTGATATTCCAATCCTTGTTATTTTCTTGTGGAAATTCTATCGCATTGAAATGTTTTTCTATTTCCTGTGCTTCAATAATACGAGTCATTTTAAAGATACGAAAATCAGACTTATTTAAGCAATAAGCTTTAATATACCAACTTTTTGATTTATATACCATTTTCAATGGACAAATAAATCTTTCATTGATTTCTCCTCGAGTATTAGCATATTTTATGTGAACAATCTTATGCGATATAATCGCGTTTTTGAATGTTTGAAACATTGTATTATCCTGTGACTTATTCCCCCAACGAGAAAAGTCAACTTCAAGCCAGTTTTCACTTTGTGTATGAAAAATAGACGATAATTTTGAAAGTGTATGACGACTATTATTTTCTACTGCAGACAAACTTCTTAACGCTGTTAAAATATCTTCTTTTTCTTGATCAGATAAAAGTAATCTATCCAAGATAAAATCATCTGCTATTTGTATACCGCCATTTCTTCCAGTTGTGACATAGATAGGTACCCCAACACTACTTATAACATCTATATCTCTATAAATGGTTCTTGTTGATACTTCAAATTTTTCAGCTAATTCTGGAGCTGTCGTTTTTCCTTTTTCAATCAAATAATAAATTATCCTAAACAATCTACTTTCTTGCATAAGCACACCTTCTTTTTATCAATCATATAAAATATGACATAAACATGTCAATATAAAGTAGATTGTTGCTTACTTTTGTTTATATACCTCTATACTTGTATTTCATAAGTACAACACATCTAGAAGATCAATAAAAAAGGTAGAAAGCAATGATTATCATTCCATTTCTACCTCTATTTCATTCCTCGTATAATATGTATA
>DEPZ01000008.1 GCA_002359025.1 Erysipelotrichaceae bacterium UBA3379
AATTTTATTATTTAAATTGATTTACATTAGGATCATAAAAGTAGTTTATTTGATTCAGTTTCTTTTCAATATCTTTAGAATCAATATGGAAATCATCACACAAGCTATCTAACGAATCATATTGATCTCTAAGTTTTGTATTTATAAAACTGAGTAAAATAACTGGATCTTGAGGTAACATTAATAATCAATCCCTTCTATGACTTGTTTTAACATATAGGCGATACCATCTTCATCATTAGATTTTGTCACTACATCAGCTTTTTCTTTAACACCATCAACAGCATTTGCCATAGCGACACCTAATCCGGCGTATTCAATCATTGTTAAATCATTATATCCATCACCAAAAGCAATGACTTCTTCTTGCTTAATACCTAACTCTCTAACAAGACAATCTAGTGATTTTGCCTTATCTATATTTTGTGCCATAATTTCAATAAAATACGGAGCACTTCTATAAATACTTAAAGAATCTCCAAAAGGTTCTTTAAATTCATCAATAATAGAAGCAACATATTCAGGTTTTCCTGTAAGTAAGACTTTATAAATAGGATCTTTTAAACATTCTTCAAAAGATTCTACTTTTTGTTTATCTATATCATTAATATGTGCTTCTATATTCACATATTCATCATCATAATCTTCTGTTAAAATAATATCTTCATCATATGTCATACATGATAGTCCATAAGATTTCGCACGTTGATAAGCTTTTTTTGCTTCTTCAATTGTTAAAGTTTGTTCATAGATTGAAGAACGTGTCTTACAATCCATCACTCTTGCTCCATTAAAAGATAAAAGATATCCTTCATATTGATCTAATTTTAATTCTTTTGCTTCATGTCTTAATCCAGGTGTTGGTCTACCAGATGCCAAAACAACTTTTATTCCCATTTCTTGTGCTTGAATTAAAGCATCTCTTGTCGCTTTCGTTATTTGATTATTTGAGTTTTTCAATGTTCCATCTAAATCTAATGCGATTAATTTATATTTCATATCATATCCTCCATTTTTAAACAATACTTATTTTATGATTCATTATGAATAGTCACTTCATCAACATTATCTTTTAATGCATATAAATATTTTAATTCTTTAACTATACAGATATGATGAAACAACTTTCACATATATGAAGTTTCATCTATCGCTTCTATCTTAATCAATTTTTATTTTTTTGTAAAGAAAAGAGTCCTGTTTTCATCACTCCTTAAGCTAATCATCACTATTATTAATATCAATTCAACAAACTAGAATTTACAGATTTTCGAGTTCTATAATAGCTCTTCTGATTTTAATTCGTAACACTATACCAAACCCCCATACAAACCAACCACATATCATTGTTATTATCTTTTGACTAATTGTAATTGCCAGTACCTTTGTAAGAGTGAATGTGATAATAATTCCAACAATAATTAAAATTTCAGTGAAAATCCTAAATATTTCAAGTTGTGATTTTGTTTTGAAAATATTCAAAGCAGATTTTTCCCCATATTCAGTTTTCTCACAATCAGTCATTTTTTTCGCATACAACAGCTCTGATATTTGAATATCAAGCGCTTGACATAAAGATTCATATAAAGAGAGATCTGGCATTGTTTTTCCATTTTCCCATCTGGAAATAGATTTATCACTAACTCCTAAAATTTCAGCTAATTGCGCTTGGGTTAAACCTTTTTCTTTTCTGCACCTCGATATAAATGTTCCTATTTATTGTTTATTCATACTCAATCCACCCCTTTCTTCTAATATAATATTAACTAATTTCATCTTAAAAGAACAGGACAGGACATGAGAAATAATGGTGAATTAGGATTTGTCGCTTTATTTAACTCGTTGATAAACTGAAATTTATACAATAATTAACAATCAAACAAATTAAATTCCCGTTGTAAGAAGCATTCTATAAATAATGCCATCTCATTATCACTTTCTTTATTATTGGTTGGAATGTGTTCAATAATAATAATGGTATCATCCCAATTTAAATCTTTATCACTTAAAAACTTTCTTGCAAAAGATGTCAGTGAATTTCCATAGTCCTTACTGAAATCTAAGTCTGGAGAGGTGTAATTTGTTTTACCCCCAACAAGCCCATATTTATCACCATTAACATTTAAAAATTTAATATAAGCAAAAAAACGAGCATTATCCTGATAACCATTTTCTTTAATTTTTTTCTTTGTTGCTTTATCTAATTCATAAAAATTACTAATAGGATTATCTTCTTTTTTTAATTCTTCCAATCTACTCTTGATTACATCAATACTAAATAGTTCAAAAGGGAGTTTTAATTTATCATTAATATTGTTTATTTTATAATTGTTCACTTAATCAACCTCACAAAAAACATAATTTAATCTATCAAATTCTTCTAATATGAAAGAGGTCATTTACAATTCTGAAATTCTTTGTTGCATATCAATTATATGAACCTCATTTTCTTTAATCATCAATCCATAAGAAAAATTAATCATATTTCCCCCTACTGATTCAAACTTAACATATTGTCCATATATATTTCTATTTTGTTCACCAAATATTTTCTTTATTTTTTCTGGTAACACACTGTATATTGAACATTATACACCTATTGTATAAAATCCATTTTTTATAGGATTACCCTTATCACTAAACCATTCACTTGTCGAAATACCATTACCTGCCACAGATTTACATTGAGCTGTATACTTCTTGCCACGCAATGTGAACATTAATGGTGTTCCCTCTGGAATATTTGAAGATACTTGGAATCTTATCTTCCCGTCATTCATTTCTGAAATTAAAGAGGCTTCAATTTTCAACTCTTGACCTTTAATAGGTTGCTTAAATTCTAGTTCCTCAGGTAATGGCAATAAATCCCCCATCTCAACATAATGATTTTTATAGTACCATCTACCATATTTTTGTGTAAATCCCCATGATGATAAGTAATTACTATTTAGCTGATCAATAGTGGCATCAGAAAAAATGAAAGCCCTTTTTGACATAATCTATTCTCGAATATGCTCGTAAAATTTTAATAATTGGTATGTGATATTTATTATAAGCATCTACATATGGCAAACATTCGATATCATAGATATTATTAGAAGCATTCTCATAAAATTGTTGACGTGTGCATATAAATTCATAAATTTCATCATCCGTAATATGCTCATTAACTGGCTGCGATTTAACAGAAAAATAAAAGTCACCCACTAAAGAAGAGTATTCCCATGAAAGTTGTTCCTCTCCATACTGGTTAATTGATATTTCTGACACTTTATTTCTAACAGATTTAAACATTTCCTCAATCTTTAAATTAGGAATTAGCATTGCATCTTTCAATACTTGCGTATACAATCCATTACTACATTGTCCGTCAAAGGCACTACAGTCAGCACTTGTAGAATAGGCAATGATAGTACCTTTTGGGGGATTATTAAATGGTGCAAACCCTATTGAAAATCCCCTACCTATAACAAAAGGATTATCTCGACATGCATCCAATATACAAATTAATGTTTTTCCTTTATACGAAGAAGCACCTTCTAAAAGAGAATTCAAACAATAACAAGATACAATGGTCTTACTTTTATCACTTAACTTTAAATCAACAGGAATAATATAATTTTTACCATCAATTTGCATACCATGCCCTGCATAATAAAATAAACCAACAGCATATTCATCTAATGCCTGTAAAAAGTCATTAACTGCCTGTTGAATGTCTATTAAACTTGCATCCATTATTTTTGTAACATCAAAATTGAGTTTGCACAAAATACTAACAATATCGTTAGCATCATTTTTAGGATTATTCAATTTGCTTACATTCGAATAATCAGAATTCCCAATTACTAATGCGATTCTATCCATCATTCTCACCTCTGAAATTCAATAATATTAATATTCCTACAAATTCCAATTTATTATCCTAAGTACCCTTAACACAACAAGTATATTTGTATTAAATAAAGTAGTTCATTATTTCATAATTCTTTTCAATTAAATTATTACCTTTCATGAATTTTTCTAACTACACTTATATTTTAACATATTTATTAATCTCTTTCTATCTGCAGAGGATAGTACGAAATAAACATATAGTGTAAAAAGTTTCCTAACAAAAAAACAATATTATTATTTACCGATACACACTGTCTCTTCTGATGAGGAATTCTTTTAAAATAAAGGAAAACAAAGCAAAATATAAAAGGTAGAAATAGGTGACTATTAATCACTATATTTCTACCTTTATTTGATGCCTAAATCAAAAAACTTAGAGCGAAATCAGCACTCATTCTAGTTTAAATTAAATTGTCAGCAATCTTTCTAATTGGTTTAAAAAGCGTTCTTTAACATCTTCAGTACGCTTTTTAGGTCCTTTTATATGTTTATCTCTTTTTCTATTTATACTTCCTATATACCTATGCATCAATAATGTGTCTATATTTTCATTACTTACAATCATTCCACTAGGATGTAAAACATAACACTGTTTTAAAAGCAACAAACTAGAAAGACCATAATCTTGTGTAATGATAATATCATGATTCTGTACATGATTTAAGATTATTTTATCTACACTATCATGTCCTACTTCACAATATACAACTTGATACTCATATTCATTAGATATATGTGCATAATCCGCAAAAACAATCATCTCTACATGATACTGTAAACATAACGCATAGATTTCATCTTTATCTGGACATGCATCTCCATCAACTAAAACTCTCATAACGTTATAAACCTGTCGCAAGAATAATGACTATCGCAAGTATACCACCTATAAATCCTCCAAGATGTCCTGTTGAGGAAACTTGACGATTAAATAATGTATATAAAATATTAATCACAATAACCCATAAAAAGCTATTTAATATATTCAAATAAGGTCCTCCTACAAGAAAACCTAATGCACATATTGCTCCAAAGAACCCATAAACAACACCACTTGCTCCAATCGTAATACGATAATAATAATCATTTGATATTTGTGATGCACTATAGCACATCAAACTACTTAATAACATGGATACAATAATTAAGAATAGATATCTTGGTGTAGATAATATCATCTCAAAGAAACGTCCTAAATCATATAAAGCATAGGCATTTAAAAAGAAGTGCATAAAATCTATATGAATAAAGTTACATGTAATAAATCTCCAATACTGACGATCTTCTTTAATTCTAGGTGGAAAGAAAGCACCTAAATGAATTGCACTACTGATTTTATCACCCTTATTTATAAAATTAATATAAATGAAGATAATAGCACATATAACAATATAAATATTAGTTATCATTTTCTACAACTGTCACCTCTCTTACCATTTTCGCAATATTACCAGCATTATCACTAACAGTATAAACAACTTGATATATTCCAGGTAATTGATTGTTTACATTACCATCAATAACCAATCTAGAAGTAATATCTCCTTCTAAATCATCTGTCGCCTTAACACCAGCTTTTAAATCTATTGATTCTCCTACTTTAATTGTAATAGGGTCTGCACCTTTAATAACAGGAAGAACCTTATTCCCTTCAACAACAATCTTAACTCTTAAAGAAGCTGATTGATTTCCATGTTCATCTTCTACAATAATTCTTTCAATATATGAACCCTCTTTTGTATAAGATTTTGTTTTAGATTTTTGTTGTGTTTTTTCATCATAGAAATATACAGTTGTAGAAGAATAATCTTCTACTTTTTTAATAAGATTTTTCGCTTTGACTTCTTGACCTAATTGTATATTGAACTGGACTTGTTTGAGTTGGACTTTAGGTTTCACTGTATCTATAACTTTAATCTCAAAGACTTCTTTTTCATCAAAATATTCTATAGAAGCTTGGTATGTTCCTACTTCTGTAGAAACATGTGATAAATCGAGTTTTATATTTTTCAATACTGATTTATTTGCATTGACATAATCAGCTACATCAGTTGAGATCTTCTCCCCGTATTCATAAGTAAAACTATTTCTTTTTAATTTAATTGGTGAAATTGTCAATGCTAAATAAACAAGAAGAACATCAATTACAATAAACCCACTTAATATAGATACAATAATCCTATTTTGCATGACACTCACCTCCCAAGTATTATTATACCACGAAAATATGAAGTTTTTATGTCACATGTTCATTTTTTCTTATTTTCTTATAACTCAACACCATAAAACAAAAGTATTATCCCAAACGAGATAATACCTTTTCTTTTCCTAATAACATAATAGAGCTTGCAAGATCTGGACCATGCATAATACCTGTTGTTGCAATACGAATAGGCATATATAACATTTTTCCTTTTGCTTTTGCTTCTTTTTGTGTTGCTTTAATAGCTGCTTGAATATTTTCTTTTGTAAATTCTTCTGTAGATAATTCCTCTAATTTTGTTTTAAACACTTCTAATGTATGAGGAATAGATTCATCTTTCATAAATTCTTTTGCTTCCTCATCTAAATGTAATTCATCTTCAAAGAATAATGACACAAGTTCTACAATTTCTTTACCATATGACAATTGATCATGATATACAGCAACTAAATCTCTGATCCATTCATCACTATGATTTGATAAATCATAAGCTTCTTTTAAGAATGGTAAACATAAATCTACAACTTCATCTAAAGATCTATCTTTAATATATCTATTATTAACCCATTTCAATTTTTCTTTATCAAACATAGATGGTGATTTAGATAAACGTTTTTCACTAAATTCTTTAATTAATTCATCATGTGTAAAGATTTCTTGTTCACCTTCAGGTGACCAACCTAATAATGCCATAAAGTTAAACATAGCATCTGGTAAATAACCTTCTTCTTTATATTGAGAAACAAATTGCATAATTGATTCATCACGTTTAGAAAGTTTCTTTCTTTCTTCATTAACAATTAAAGTCATATGTCCATATGTAGGAGCTTGCCATCCTAACATATCATAAATCATCAATTGTTTTGGTGTATTACTTAGATGTTCTTCACCTCTAAATACATGAGTAATATCCATAGTATGATCATCAATCACAACAGCAAAGTTATATGTAGGAATACCATTTGCTTTAATTAATACCCAGTCACCAATATCTTTAGATTCAAAAGATACATGTCCTCTAATCATATCATCAAATTCATATGTTTTTCCTTCAGGGACACGTACTCTAATTGTATATGGCATACCAGCTTCTTCTTTTTCTTTGATTTGTTCTGGTGTTAAATTTCTACATTTTCCATTATACATCGGTGCAATACCTGCAGCGACTTGTCTTTCATGTTCTGCATCTAATTCTTCTGGTGTACAGAAGCATTTGTATGCATATCCTTTTTCTAATAAGATATCCACATATTTTTTATAGATATCTAATCTTTCCATTTGTCTATATGGAGCATATTTTGGATTAGGATTTAATGGTGATTCATCAGGTATAATACCTAACCATTCTAAGTTTTCTAATTGGCTTGCTTCTCCACCTTCAATATTTCTTTCAATATCAGTATCTTCTAATCTAAAAATAAAATCTCCACCATGATGTTTTGCATATAAATAATTAAATAATGCAGTTCTTGCACCACCAATATGTAAATGTCCTGTTGGACTAGGTGCGTATCTTACTCTTACTTTTGTCATAATTTACCCTTCCTTATTTAATAATACAACACTTTGAGAAACAATACCTTCTTTTCTACCTATAAATCCAAGCTTTTCCCCACGTGTTGCTTTAATATTCACTTGTGATAAATCGCAATGTAATGTACAAGCTACATTTTCTTTCATCTTTGAAATATAAGGAGCCATCTTAGGTTCTTCACACATGATGATACTATCAATATTACCAATACTATAACCATTTTCTTTCATAAGTTTATAAGTATGCTCTAATAATACCATAGATGATATGCCTTTATATTGAGGATCAGTATCTGGAAAATGTTTTCCAATATCACCAAGTCCCATAGCACCTATAATACTTTCAATAATAGCATGTAATAATACATCTGCATCACTATGTCCTTTTAATCCCTTTTCATAAGGAATTTCCACACCACCTAAAATAAGCTTTCTTCCTTCTACTAATTGATGAATATCTATAGATTGCCCTATTCTCATCATTTTTATCACCTTCCTGCCCTATTCTAGCACAGTTTTGCTTATTTATAAAGAAATTATGATTTCATTGCAGGAATATAAATCACTTTTGTTTCATTATTTGATTGATATGAAAAAATATACACTGGTTGATAATAACCTTTACTATCTAATTCATAAGATAATGTCACATGATTCAAATGAATTTTTGAATCTAACATACCATAATACTCTGATATCTTTCCTTCTTCTATCATCTGATAAGCTTCTTTAGAAGATAATAGAGTATATTCTTTATAGGGAGTATACCAAGAAAGATGAGATTCCACATTTCTTAATTGTCTATTTGTATCAATAGTACATAAAATAGATCCATTAATCATATAATCATGATTTTTTAAAAAAGAAAATGTTATCTCATACATACCATGACCCGCATCAAAAACATCTACTCTTTTATCAAAAGATACACCATATGATTCTAATATTTTCTTCAAATCTTGATATTTTAGATTTTCTAATCCTTCATATTGATCATCTGATTGCATTGATAATACAAATAATCCATCTTCATCAAACTGTAGTTCATAATCTTTATTTTGTATAGTGAGAAGATAACTATATTCATCTATTGCTTGATACTGCTCAGTAAAAAGATTTAATATATCTTTATGATTTGTACTTTTTTTATAAACATATCCATTAGGTTGATGATCATCTAAGTTTAAATCATGCGACAGTTCAATGTAAGACATATTAAAAACTGCATTATACTTACTTTTAAGATTCCCTAGTTCTTGTCGATTATATACAACTGCTAGCGATGTAAAAGAAACTAATGTTAATAAAAGAGGAACCTGAAATAAGCATGCTTTTTTTAAAGAATATTGCTTTTTATAATAAATATAACGGCAAAGATAGTATAACCCAAAACCTATCATACAACCCAAAGTATTATTCAATAAATCATCTGCTTCACACATTCCTCTTTTCGTTATTAATTGAGTCATTTCTATTGTTAAAGAAAACATAAATCCAATTCCATAAGTTAACCACCATAACTTACATCTTTTAAACAAAATTGGCAATATACAACCCATCGGTACAAATAGAAGAATATTTAAAACTAAGTTTCTCCATTCCGTTATACTCATTGTATTCCATGCTTGCTTATACGACTCAAAAAAATGAATTTTCATTCTATAATCAGCAAAACCTCTTGTCCCATCAGCAACCATAGTCACTCCAAATACAATAATAAGATACATACAAAACAACATACCAAAAACAATATATCTTTTTTGTAATATATTCTCTTTCTTCATAACTTTTCTATATATAAAATAAAATAATAACGCTATTAAAAATGTCAAAATAATAGCAATAAACCCTAGACTTATTGCCATTTCTATTATCTGATGATTTTTCATATTTCACCTCATACACATATAACTTGTATATCAAGTATAGCAGAATTTTTATCTTCAATAAAGATAAAAGTAGAAGCTCTCGCTTCTACCCTTGACTTACTTCTTGATATATTTTTTGCATCTCTAAATCCGTTTGTGAAATTTGATCTGCACACTTTTTTAATCTTTGACAAATGTCTTCATTAACATGATGAGAATTCTTATACTGTAGTTCATGTTCTAGACTTGCCCAGCAATCCATCGCAATTGTTCTTAACTGTATTTCTACGGGAACTTCTATTGTTTTGACCTGCATGCGTACAGGAACTTTCACAACCAAATGTAAAGAACGATAACCATTTTCTTTAGGATAATCAATGTAATTGGTTTTCTTTATGAGTGTAATATCTTCATGTAAAACAAGAAGTTGTGCAATGTATTGAATATCATTAATATAATGACAGACAACCCTAAGTCCTGCAATGTCATTTAATTGTTGTAAACCACGTATATCCTTTGTTAAATTCTTTCTATCTAATTTTTCCAATATACTACTTGGTGACTTGATTCTTGATTGAATGATATGAATAGGACTATGTCCATTCTCACATTTTAATTCATCATCAATACTCTCTAGTTTTTCTTTTATAATTCTAATTCCACAACGATAGGGAAACATAAGTTGACGTAGTTGTTTATATTCATCCATCATTTCTACTAAACTCATTATCTATACCACCTTTATATATATTCTATAAAGTGATATATAGAAGATAATGTCAGATTTAAGTGAAATTATGTTAATATTGAATTGATAATAGAAGCTTATTCTCTATTATTTAGGTAAATCTTCTCCAATAAGATAATCTGTTAAATTAATACCATGTTCCATTGCATAAAGTATATGATATCGATCTTTAATATTGTTCACTTTATTTTGTAATATGACAGAAATATATTTTGCATCATCATCTAAAATCATAGGCCAAAGAAAATAGAATTCTACTCCATCATTAAATTGGAAACGAAAGTCCGCAACAACAACATCAGTAGCAATAGGCATCATGATATTCGTATATCTTCTTTTTGCGACAATCTCTACTTCTTTGATATCTTCATAGCGATATTTCTTCATATAACGTTTTTCTTTTCCTAATAATACTGCTATAAAGTATTTAAAATTACGAATAAAGCCTTCAAACTTATAGTACTCTATTCCATCATCATAGAATTCTATAGATTGATCCATAGAGTTATCTAACATCCAACTTAAGGTTTGTCTAAAAGCAGAAGCTATAAATATAATGACAATAACTACCATGATAATAATAGCCATCATAATTTGTCCTAACAATCCTATATCAAATGTCTTTGACATGAAATATGTAAATGCAACTGATGCAAATATAGCTGCGAATAGAGCATATAGAATTTGTCTTTTTGCCCATGCTTTTGTAAGTCTTCTTCCTAGACTTACATGTTTTGTCGTTTTATGCATACCTAATTTCCAATTCTTTTTCTCTGTTTTTAATTCATTTAAAGCAGGTATTAATGGTAAACCTTTTTCTTCATATTGATCAATTGTATTTTTAATGTCTTTCATTTGTTCTATTTGATTATCAAGGTGAATCTGATTAACTCTTAAACAGTCATGAAAGTTTAGCTTTCCATCAATAATACCTTTAATATCATCTACAGAGATATTTAAAGTTCTTAAAAATTTAACAAGTTTTAATATTTGGACATCTGCATTACTGTAGTCTCTATAATCATTAGTATCTCTCTTCGGGTGAATAAAGCCTTCTTTTTCATAATAGCGAATTGTATGTCTGGTTAGTCCTAATTCTTTTTCTAAATCACTAATTTTCATATGTATCTCCTCTTTTCTACCTATATTGAACACTATCGAGTTGCTCTATAGTCAAGAGTTTTATATATATTTGATAAATTTCTTAAAAATTGTAATTTTAGTCATAATTCTTAGATAGAAGATGTTATCTTATTTATTAGGACTACTTTTTAGAAGATATAACTTATTTAATTATTCTACTCTTTGAAAGTCTTCATATTTTTGTTCTAGGTAATGAATGTCAGTTTTTATACATTGATAACTTATATGCGACTCTTCTTCGTTATATAAGTCTTCTACACAACGAAAAATAATATTTTCTAGAATTGCACGTGCTTCTTTTGAAATAGGATGAGCAATATCTACAAATTTTTCTTTTAATCTTTTTGATGGCATAGTAAGAAAATAACCATTGTCAATATCTTCTAAAATTTTTATATCATGAATTGCAATAACACCATCAATAACAATAGTTGCTACAGCTTTGAGTCTTCCCGAATCACCCAATTTTCTTACACTTATTCTATCTATCATTTTATTTCTCTCCTTATACAATAAAAAGCTAATGTGACTTAGCTTCTTTATCAGCAGGGAATAATATTCCTGCTTTTCTTCTTGCTATTGTTTGTACTTTAGAAACAATTTGGCTATGCTCTAACATTTCATAACATTTTTCATAATCCTTTTCTTGATACATTTTTTCAAAAGCAAGGAATTCAAAATACATTCTATGTTTATCCCCTTGATGATTTACTGTTTCACTTGTACCATCATTTTTACGTATATCATAGCATCCAATATAGCTTACTGGTGTTGGAATATGAATACATCCTAGATCCCCTTGGATAGTATTAGATAAAGGTGCTTGGCAATCTTTAGCTCCAGTACATACACATTGAAATGTTGGATATTCTAATATTAATATTCCAGATGTATCTATGTTGTTTTGTATATTTGGATAGTAATGTATATCTTTTGGTTCTCCAAATAATCCTACAACAAAATGTATATTATAGATATTGAGATCCATTAATGCACCACCTGATTTTGTATAATCAAAAGCAGGTAAAATTGTTCCTTCTTTAAATGCATTATAACGACTAGAATATTGAGAATAATTACATTCTACAATCTTAATATTTCCTAATTCTTTTATTCTTTCTTTAATTTCTAAAAAATGAGGAATATACTGATTTGTAATTGCTTCCCATAAAAAGAGTTTCTTTTCCATAGCAAGTTCTTTTAATTCTAGAGATTCTTCACATGTTGATGTCATTGGTTTTTCTAAAATGACATGTTTAGATGCAAGTAAAGCTTGTTTTGTATAATCATAATGAAGATGATTAGGCAAAGCAATATAGATTGTATCTACTTCTTGATCATCTAATAATTCTTGATAACTTGTTGAATAACGTTTGAAATGATATTTTTCTTTTATATCTTTTAATTTTTCTTCACTGCGTTTTGTACCAGATATATGAATAAGTTGTATGTCTTTGATTTCATGAATAAAAGATAATAAATCATGAACAATCATTCCACTTCCTACAATACCTAATTTCATATTCGTCCCTCCTATAAAAATCCTGTATTCTTTAAATGATACTCATAAAACAACTGTTAACTACATAAACTTTATTTTTATAAATTTTCTTGATAACGATACATACCCCACCAATTTGGTAAAAGTTCTCCTAGCGCAACAGTCTCCCTTTTTTCATAATCAACCATAATCTCCATATCTTGATTCTTTATATCTAACTGCATGAAAAATTCTCGACAAGCACCACATGGCATACCACTTTCAGCACCAAAAGGTGCTTGATTTCTAAATGCTATAAGTCTTTTCACAACTGTTTGCCCACTTTGCATATACATATTAAGAGCTGCAACACGTTCTGCACACAAATCTAAAACACCACTACAACTCTCAATACAAAACCCTGTATATATCTCACCATTTTCACTTTCTAATGCACATACAACATGATGAGCATATATAAATGGTGAAACATCCTCAGGATGATATTGTTCTTTTGCAGCTAAATATAATTTTTCCCATATATCCATATGAATATCTCCACTATAAATACTTTTTCACATCTCTTAAAGACTCTATAGATTGAATACCTTCATGTTCATCACCAATAAGTAAAGTCTTCATTCCTAACTCCTTAGCAACGACAATATCTTTCGCAAAACTATCTCCTACATATAACACTTCATGAGCAGGTAAACCTACAATATCTAAAGCTTGTAAAAACATTTCTTTTGCTGGTTTATGATATCTTGTCATTTCACTTGAAATAATCCCTCTTGGTTTAAATCCATGAAACTTCATACTTTCTTCTATATATTCAGTATCATTATTACTTAATATATAGACTGGCATAGATACATCATGAAAGAAATCATACGTATCATCAAATGCTGGAGCATATTTCCAATGTTGAACAAGTAAATCTACATATTTTTTAAGATCTCCTTTAAGTTCATAATTTTCTTGTTCCCATTCAAAAGCTTCTAATGCAATATCATATTCTTTTTTGAAGTTATCCCCATTATACTTTAAGATTAATTCATCATGTTTATCCATAAAGATTTGAAACATTTGTTTATAATCATCTAAACAGCTATTTTGTTTACATAAATCTAGCAATTCTATAAGATAATCACTCTCATTTCGTACGAGCGTCCCCATATGATCAATAATGATTGATTTAATCATGTCTTCTCCTCCATTTCATATATTTCACTTGTTCTTATTATAGCATGATTAAATATGAAGATATAGTTTTTTCGATATAGAAAAATAGACCCTAAGGTCTATTGAATTTCTGGCATATGTTTATATAATGATACAGCTATTCCGTCCTCATCATTTGATAATGTCACTTCATCTGCAATATCTTTCAAATCCTGTACTGCATTTTCCATTGCGACTCCTGTTCCTGCATATTTTACC
>DEPZ01000069.1 GCA_002359025.1 Erysipelotrichaceae bacterium UBA3379
TCTTCTTCAGCTGCTAATTCTACTCTTAAATGATTATAATCTGATTTTAATTGTTCATTTAACCGGTTGAGTTCTTCTACTTCTTTTTGATATTTTGTTTGATATCTATCAAAGTATATCATTGCAATCGTATAGACTATCACTATAAATGTAAAAGTACGACCTACACTAGGAAAATAAAAAAGTTTTTTATTTGATAGAATGAAAGTAATAGTGAAATAAGTCAAAAGAGTGATACTCAATAATTTAAATAAGCGGAAGTTTTTTAATATAAGATTCCTTTGAAAGTAAAAGAAAGCGAGAAACTCAAAATATTTTATGAGAAGTTGAAATAGTATGGAGTGTGGTATTGTTACAGTGATTTCTGTGATAGTCAATGGAGCATCAAAAAGCCATGTAAATGTACTGGCAATTATTATATAAAGGATTGTCTTGTTAAAAATCCATAGAATTAAACTATTCCTTAACTTTTCTATTTTTATAACTGATTTATTTAATAAAATATATAGTCCTATAATAGATATGAAAACAATTGTTTTAATAAGAAGATGACTAAAAACATTAAAATTATATATAGTTAATAAGATAAGTGTAATTATATTTTGAATATTCAATTTTAAATTCGAATTTTCATTTGAAGAAAATGAATATTGAATTAAATATAAATCAATCAATGATAAGAAAATACGTATCAAAAAATTTAAAACATTAATCATTTTTAATTTCCTCCCTAAGTATCAGTATATATAATTTTATCATTATTTGTGGTAATAAGGAATAATTAAATAAAGAATATTCAAAATATAACCACACAACGATGGTTTTGAACATTATATGAATATCAATGTGCAATTATAGATGAAAGCGGTTTATTGTTTTTTTATATCTGCTAATATAACAAATGAGGGGAGGTGAGAAGATGAAATTAAAAAGAAAACTTTTCACGATGAGTTTATGTATGTTGATGTTAGCTGGGGTTGTGTCAACGGTAAGTGCATATGTAAGCGTGAGTGGTACAAGTTATCAAACTGTAACACATAAGGATATTCCAGGTGGTGGATATGCACATTATGATACATATTATGGAAGTAAGAAAGCAACTGATGGATACTTTGCAACTTTTTTAAAGGTTAAAGGGGATGCTGCATTAGGAAACTTTGCAACAATAATCAAATCCAATAAAACAGCTGTCTCTGAAATGGTAGGATTACGTACTACTGCATCACTAGCTCAAGAATATGGATGTTCAAAAGGAACAGTCTATTTTAGTGCAGTTGCCTCACATACTATAGAACCAAGTAACTCATGTGATGTGACAATGAAATTTAGTGCAGATGATTTGAAGTAAGACAAGAAAAGAACTTTTCGAAAGAAGAGTTCTTTTTATATATGTATACAATACAAAAAGATATGGATGTATGATAAAATGAAATGTACGAGGTGAAAGAGTTATGGAATTACAGTTATTAGAATATGTTAGTATGAATCTACCGAAAGGATTTGATCCTTATTCTATATATTTGATCATAGTGAATGATATAGAAGTTGGACGTTTGACTTTAAGAGAAGGTAGTGATGAACAAAGATATTATGATGGACATATTGGTTATAGTATTTATCCTGAATATAGAGGACATCATTATGCTTATCAAGCGTGTTTGTTATTGAAAGATATGATAGATGTTGATCATTTGATTATTACCTGTGATCCATCGAATATAGCTTCAATAAAAACAATAAAAAAACTAGGGTGTGAATATATAGAAACAAAAACAATACCAACACATCTCAAGAAACTGTTTACTCATGATGAAAAAGTTAAACAAATATATAAATGGAAAATAGGAGGAAAGCTATGAAATTTGTACATATCGCAGATTTACATCTAGGAAAAGCCATACATCAATGTTCATTATTACATATACAAAAAGAACTCTTATGGCAATTATTAGATCAAATGAAACAACAAGATATTCATCTTTTAATTATTGCTGGAGATGTTTATGATCGTTTTATTCCAAGTCAAGAAGCTGTTTCATTATTAGATGATTTTTTAACAACTGCAATCCTTGAATATCATATACAAATTTTAATGATTAGTGGTAATCATGATAGTAGTGATCGTTTACATTTTGCTAGTTCATTGTTGGCTCAAAATGGTCTACATATAGAAACACATATACAAAAAGATATGCAGTATGTAGAAATAGATCATACAAGATTTTATTTATTACCATTTTTAAAACCAAGTCATATAAGAATGTTATATCCTGACGAAAACATATATGATTATCAAAGTGCATTTGAAATCTATATGAAAAATCAACATATCGATAAAAACTATCAAAACATACTCATTACACATCAATTTGTAGGAAAATCTAGTATCACTTGTGAATCAGAAATTCCATTAAGTGTAGGTGGTAGTGAAATTATTGATGCATCTCTTTTTCAAGACTTTGATTATGTTGCTTTAGGACATTTACATTCTCCTCAAAAAGTAACAAGAGAAACAATAAGATATAGTGGATCTTTAATGTGTTACTCATTTGATGAAGTCAAACAAAAGAAATCATATGTTGTTGTGGATACAGATGATATGTCTATAGACTTACAAACTTTAACACCAAGTCAAACATTAAGAGTCTATCAAGGCACATTCAAAGAATTCATGAATCCTGATTATATAGAAAAGAAAGATGATTTCTTATCATTTGAATTAGATGAAACAACACTTATCCCCCATGCTATTGAACAATTACGTGTCTTATATCCAAATCTTCTCCAAATTACATATCCAAAACTCATTCAACAATCACAAACAATATCACATTCTATAGAAGCTATAGAAACTATGAATCAATATGAACTCTTTAAAAAGTTCTATCATGATATGAAAGGAACTTCTCTTGATCCAAAACAAGAAACAATCATACAAGAACTTTTAGAAAAAGTAGGTGAAAATCAATGAAAATACTTACCCTTACAATGAATGCCTTTTTAACATATAAAGATAAAACAACAATCCATTTTGATCAATTATTAGATCATGGCATTTATCTTATTAGTGGTACTACAGGATCAGGGAAAACAACCATCTTTGATGCCATTACATTTGCTTTATATGGAGTCGCAAGTGGGAGTCAAAGAAATCCTACTCATTTTAGAAGTGATTTTGCTGATGTTAAAGATGAAACATATGTTGAATTAGAATTTGAATTACATCATCAAATATATAAAATCAAAAGATCACCAACATATACAAGACCAGGCTATAAGACACCTAAAATGGCAAATGCCATTTTATATATCAATGATGAAATCATTGAAGGTGTTAAAGAAGTCAATCTTAAGATTTCTCAATTATTAGGTGTAGATGTACATCAATTTAAACAAATTGTTATGATTGCTCAAGGAGAATTTACAAAACTTATTTATGCAAGTAGTGAAGAAAGAGAAAAAGTATTAAGACATATTTTTCATAGTGAAGGATTAGTAGATTTTGAAAATATTCTTAAAGAACAAACAAAAAACTATAAAGAACAATATCAATTATCTTCACAAAAACTCCAATCTCTCTTTCAATTATTAAATCTATCTCATGAATTTATGCAAACACATCAATCAGGTTTTCATCCTCAATATATAGAAGAAGCAAAACTTGAAAATCAAAAATTACAAGATGAATTCAACAACAATCAATCACTATACAAAACATTAACTGAAAAGTACAATACATTAAGCCAACAGTTCTATAAACATCAACAAAACAATCAAGATATTCTAGAATACGAAAAAACATCTCAAAACTATCAAGAACTCCTTACCCAAGAAGCAAAATATAAAGATTTAGAAAATCTCATTACTAAACTCAAACATATCCAAGAACAACAATCTTTTATAAATCAATATCAAACAATCCAAACAGACATCAACTCTTTACTCAATCAAACACAAACCTATCAACAATCCATCCAACAACATGAAACAGAATTAACAAAACTTAAACACGAATATGAAAGTATCCCCCAATATCGTAAAGATAAAGAACAACTCATAATCGAACTCAAAAATATTGAACAAACATTACAAACACAAAATCTCTACCACCTTGCTTTAGATGAATATCACCAAGAACAAGTTCAATATAAACATCTCAAAACACAATATCAAGAATCATTAACACATCATCAAAAACTTCTAGACAGAATAGAAAGAGATCAAAATAAAATCTCTAAACTTCCTACTCTACAACTAGAACTCAAAGAAAATGAAACAATGGTTCAAGAAATGAATAAAAAAAGAGTCACAATTCATGAACTCAGTGAACTCTATGATGAATTTAAAAATGATCAAGACACACACTATGAACTCTCAAAACGCTATAAAGAAGCACATGAACAATACACAACATTACTCCATCATTATCAACAAGAAGATGAAAACTATAAACGCCAACAAGCAGGTATTCTCGCTTTAGATTTAAAAGACAATACACCTTGTCCAGTATGTGGTTCATTACACCACCCATCACCAGCCAAATTATCTTTACAAGTTTTATCAACACATGAATTAGAAGAATTAAATGAACAAGTTAATAATGCTCTTACAAAGAAAGAGTCATTATATCAAGATACACTTTTACAAAAACAAAAACTCACACAGATACAAAGTCAAATAGACTTACTAAAGAAACAATTAAACATTACTGATGAACTCTCTAAACATGTTTTCATTGTTCTTCTACGTGATATTATGAATACAATTCATGAACATGAACTCACTTATCAAAAGAAACATGATGAAGTCGAATATCTAAATAAACTTAAAAACTCACTTCAACAAGATCAACTGCTTTATAAACAACAACAAGAAGATCTTGAACAACTCCAACAAGACCTCTTCCATCTAGAATCATCATTATCTTCCAAACAAACCAAAATAGAAGAATGGAAACAAGATGCATATATACAAGACGAAAACTTAAACGATACATACCAACACAAAACAACAATCTTTCATCAATTAGAACAAAAAATAGAAGATATCGATCACAATTATCATACTCTCTATCAAGAATTGGTTGTTGTTCGTACAAAACTCCAAGAATCTTCATTACAGCTCGAAGCCAAACAACAAACCTATGAAGATATGTCTCATCAATTCAATACATGGATGAAAGAGTATTTTGAAACTCAAGAAGAATATCAAAACTGCTTAGAATATTATCCTAAACTCTCTCTTTATGAAAAACAACTCCAAGACTATCAAGTACAAAAACGTACATACCATATGAATTTAAAAGCCCTTGAAGAAAAAGTTCAAGGTTTGCAATGGACTGATTTATCTTCTATGCAAGAAACATTAAATATTCAAGAAGAAAAACGACATCAAGTTTTAAAAACAATCAATCAATTAGATCAAACTGTAACTCAAAACCAAAAGATTCTTAAACAATTAGAAAAGGCTTATCAAAACAATCAAGATATCTTTGAACAATATACTTTATATCAAGATTTATCCGATGTTTCATCAGGTAAAAACAATCAAAGAATGACTTTTGAAAGATATGTTCTTTCATCTTATTTTGAACATATCTTAGAATATGCAAATATTGAATTATTAAAGATGAGTCAAGGAAGATATGCGATGTATCGTAAAAAAGAGACAAAAGGATCAAAACAACAAGGCTTAGATCTAAGTGTACTTGATTATGAAACAGGAATTATGCGTGATATTCAATCGTTATCAGGTGGAGAGTCTTTTAAAGCGGCATTGGCACTGGCTCTAGGTCTATCTTCTATGATTCAAAGCTATGCCGGAGGTATTGAGCTTAATACTTTATTTATCGATGAAGGTTTTGGATCTTTAGATAGTGAATCATTAGATCAGGCTCTTTCAGTATTACTGGATTTAAAAAATGATAATAAAGTAATTGGGATTATCTCACATGTTCATGAACTCAAAGAAAGAATTTCTGCTCAAATTATTGTCGAAAAGACAAGTCATGGAAGTCGTGTACATATAGAATAGAATATAACCAAAAAGATTTTTTATGATGAAATAGAAGCAATTCTATTTCATCATTTTGTTAAAAGGAAAAAAGAATTTATGATTTATTTAAGTGATGAGGATATCGTATCAAAAAAGTATGAAAATATGAAAAAACATGTGTTTCAATGCTAAGAATATGTTTTCTTATAATCAAATTTATGCTAAAATATAAAAGAAGTATTTTTAAAGGAGAATTCATTATGAAAGATATCTATGCTGTGTTAGATATAGGAAGTGCAACTGTTAAACTTCTTGTTGGTGAGGTTGTAAGTGCCAATATTAATGTGTTATTTGCTAAGAAAATAACAAGTCATGGTATACATAAGGGAAGAATTGAAGATATGACGACTGTAGTTGGTGAAATTAGACTATTGATTGATGAAGCTTCTAAAGTATTAGGGTCACCAATGAGAAAGGTCGCATTATGTATTCCTTCTATTCATGCCCATATTTATCAAAGTGATGGTATTACAAAAGTTAACTCTCCTTTAGATCAAATTACAAATGATGATGTTATTCGTGCTTTGAAACTTTCAAATCGTTTTGAACGTGATGAAGATGAAGAAGTAATTTCTGTGATTCCTACTATGTTTCAACTTGATACAAAAGTAATGACAGAAGTTCCTATCGGTCAAAAGTCAGCTTCATTAAAAGCTGAATCTCTTGTCATTACAACACAAAGAAAACTCTTATATAGTTACATTAGTGCTGTAGAAAAAGCAGGTGTAGAAGTATTAGATATTACAATCAATGCTTACGCATGTGCAAAAGAGGCTTTTGATGCTGTATATCTTCAAGAGGGTGCTATACTTATAGATATAGGATATAGAAGTTCAACGGTTTCATTTTTTGAAGGTGGATATTTGAAATATATTGCGCAGGCACCAGTAGGAGGCTATGATCTTACAAAGAAAATAGCTTCATCATGGCAAATCCCTATGGATAAAGCAGAAGTTTATAAAGTGAAATATGGGACTTGTAATGTAAATATTGGTGATGAGGATATTATACATACAACAATTGATAACGACGAGGAAACGCATTATACACAAAGAAATTTAGCTCATGTGTTAAGTGAAGGTGTGCGTGAAATCATGGAAGTCATCAAAACAAAGATTGATGTGATTAATGATGGCAGGGGTTATGAAACTGTCATTGTTGGTGGAGGTGGAGAGCTTCCAGATATAGATGCTGTCGCTTCACAAGTTTTAGAGAGTGCGGTTCGTACATATCGTCCTGATACAATTGGGGCTAGAGATATGTCTTTTGTATGTTGTTTAGGTATGATGTATTATTTGAATGAACGTGCAAAGATCTTTGGAGGAATGGAACCTTCTGTTGTCTTGCCTGATATTACGAGTACAATGAGTATGCGATTTAAAGGGTTAACCAAAACAAAACCGGTTCATGGTGATAAGAAAAAAGGACGTTTTTCTAAAGCAATAGAAAATTTCTTTAGTGAAGAAGATTAACATATAAAAAGAGAGGTTAGAGAAATGGATAGTAATTTAGATTTTGTACAAGTTGCAAAGATTAAAGTTATAGGTGTAGGTGGCGGTGGGTGTAATGCTGTCGCTAGAATGGCTAAAGAAGGTGTCAGAGGTGTAGACTTCTATGTTGCAAATACTGATGCTCAAATCTTAAAAGGTATTGAAATTGACAATAAAATTATTTTAGGACGTGAATTAACTCATGGTCTAGGTGCAGGTGGAAATCCAGAAGTTGGACGTAAAGCCGCATTAGAAACAGAAGAAGAAATCAGAGAAGCATTGTCTGGTGCAAACATGGTTTTCATTGCTGCTGGAATGGGTGGAGGTACAGGAACAGGTGCTGCTCCAGTTGTTGCAAAAATTTCTAGAGAATTAGGAGCATTAACTGTCGGTGTTGTGACATCTCCATTTACATTTGAAGGACCTAAAGTATTAAGACAAGCAAAATCTGGTTTGGCTGAACTTAGAGAAAATGTTGACTCTATTATTGTTGTTTCAAATGATAAATTATTAGATGCAATCGGAAGAAAACCATTAAGTGAAGCATTTAGAGAAGCTGATAATGTATTAAGACAAGGTGTACAAACAATCACTGACTTAATTGCAATTCCAGCATTTATCAATCTAGACTTTGCTGACGTATCTTCTGTTATGAAAGGTAGAGGAGCTGCGTTAATTGGTATCGGTATGGCTGATGGAGAAAACAGCGCTGAAGAAGCTGCATTAAAGGCAATCTCTTCTCCATTATTAGATGTTTCTATCGCTGGAGCAAAAGATGCTATTGTTAATGTGACAGGTGGATCTAACATCACTTTATATGATGCCAATACTGCAATGGCAACAATTAAAGATGCAGTAGGTAATGAAGTCAATACAATCTTAGGGGTTGCTATTAACGAACAATTAGATGACCAAGTCATTGTTACAGTTATTGCTACTGGTTTTGAACAAGATGAAGAAGGTCAACCACAACCTCAACAAACAACAACACAAAAAACAATGACATCATATGAATCACCAGTAAGACCAAATGTTTATGATAGTCATGATGATGACGATGATGTACCAGTATTTTTGAAAAATAGAAAATTATAAAATAAACACCTGGATGACCAGGTGTTTATTGTTTGACTTTGACTTCTAAAAGATAAATTAAAGAAGCAGCTTGTGTATAATCAATAATAGCTCCTTTGATATCTTGAGGAGTTGTTAACAACTCCTCAATATCACATGAAGATATATCAATATTATATAAGTGTGAGTGATGAAATTCACATCTTCTTAAAATACAATCTTTAAAAGATGTTTTATTCATTTGTACTTCTACAAAACTTGCACTTTCAAGATTTGTATCAATAAAAGAAACAGATTTATTCTTCATAAACCCAAAATTAGCATATCGACATAAACAATTCTCCATAGTGACATCATCAAATACAGAATCAGAAAAATCAGTACCAACAAGTTTACAATCTTTAAAAATAACATGTCTAAACATACATGTATCAAATCTGACATTGGATAAATCACATTTATAAAAAATAGTATCCATAAAATATCCATTGTCAAATGATGTTTCTTCAAATGTCATATGTTCATAGCGACAATACTTATATTCATGATGAGACATGTGTTGTTGGTAAATGATTTCATTATGATAATGTTTATAGAGATGTGTATCATCTTGGTCTTCTAAAAAAGAAATATGTGTAAGATCTGATAAATTCATATAATCCTCCAATCATTATATTGTGTGAATATTTATAAAAACATGATATAATAATCATGTTTTAAATACAAGATATTCAGTGAGGAGTGATGAATATTATTTGAAAGAAAAAGTACAAGTTTAATAGAATAAAGACATTTCGAATACAGTGTTATACAGGATTTGAAATGTGGTTAAATAAATTTTTAATAGAGTGAGGAACAGTATGAATGGACAAAAGAAAATAGCTGTTATCAATGATATTGCTGGATTTGGTAGATGTGCAGCAAGTGTCATTATACCCATTATTAATGTTATGAAAATACAAACTGTATTTATTCCTACTGCTATCTTATCTGCACACCCTCAGTTTTCATCATATTATATAGATGATTATACTGCGAGAATGAAGGAGTATATTCAAACGTATAAAGATTTAGATTTAGAGTTTGAAGGTATGATGGTAGGGTATCTAGGTTCAAGTGAACAGTTTGATATTGTGATAGATTTTATAAAAAGATTTCAAAAGAATAATTTTGTCATGGTGGATCCTGTCATGGGAGATCATGGTCAGCTTTATGAAATTTATACACCAAGTATGTGTCAAAGAATGAAAGAATTAATCAGTTATAGTGATATCATTACACCTAATTTAACAGAACTTATGGCTTTATTAGATCAACCCTATCCAACAAAAATACCTGATGAAAAACAATTGTATGAAATGTGTCAAACACTTTCAAAACAAGGCCCACAATGTATTGTTGTGACAGGTATACCAATCAATGATCAGGAAATTATGAATTTTGTATATGACCATGGTCATTATCAAACATTCATTGTTTCTCGTATTGGTAAAGATAGATGTGGGACAGGTGATGTGATAACAGGAGTGATTGCAGGAAGTTATATGAATGGTTATGCATTACAAGAAAGTGTTCAACGCGCAGTTGATTTTACATCATTGTGTATTCAACACTGTGAAGATACCAACATACCTCATCACTATGGGTTATGTATAGAAGAATATTTATATAAATTAGGACTTGGTGAAAAAGAAAGGATGATATAAATGTTATATATGACAAGAGAAGAAAGACTCTTACCTACAGAAAAAATGGTGAATACTAGAGAATTAGGAGGATATGAAACACAAGCAGGTACATATAGTAAATCACATAAATATATACGTGCTTCATCTCCATCAAATGCTTCAAAGCATGATATTGAATTGTTAAAGGATTATGGTGTAAAAGTTGTTGTGGATTTAAGAAGTGATTTTGAAAAAGAAAAAGCACCACATGCTTTCTATCATGATAAAGATGTTGAATATTATGAAGTGAATTTATTTCATAGTGATAAAGCGACAGTTGTACCTGAAGAAGTGAAAACATATAAAGATTTAGGTGGAGTGTATATTTATATGTTAGAAAGTTCTAAGAAACAATTTAAGGAATTGTTTGAAATATTCTTAAAATATCCTTATGATTGTATCTTATTTCATTGTTCTGCTGGAAAAGATCGTACTGGTGTCACAGCAGCATTGTTATTGGATTTAATTGGTTGTCATGAATATGATATTGTTAAAGATTATAGTGAATCATATGAAAACAATAAAGAAATTAATCAAGGATTATTAGAGATGATGAATAATGAAGAGGCAAAACAATATTTAAAATCTTCACCAAGATATATAATGGAGTTTTTAAGTTATTTAAGAGATCATTATGGAAGTGCTAAGGAGTATCTTATTGATATAGGATTGACATATGAACAAGTTGATCAATTAATTGAAACTTTTACGATTTAACAAAGAAGAGGATGTAATAGAGGGTATTGGTGTTTTCAAATTCTTATGCTATGATTTGAAATAAGAAAGGTGGTAATCAAATATGAAATGTATTACAACCGGAACTGAGAACTTTAAAGAAATGATAGATAATGATTATTATTATGTTGATAAGACAATGTTAATTGAAGATGTATTTAAAAACAAGGTTATGTCATATACGAGACCAAGAAAATTTGGTAAAACATTAAATATGTCTATGTTGTACTATTTCTTTTCTAATAAAGAAGCAAACAATGCTTATCTATTTGATAATCTAAATATCAAAAAAAATGAAAGAGTGATGAAATACCAAAATCAGTATCCTGTTCTCTCTCTTTCTTTAAAAGATTTAAAGAATAGAACCTTTGATGCACAAATACGTGCATTTTCTAACCTTATATTTCAAACACTAGAAAATCATTTAGAACTTTTTTCTTCTCATAATATAAGTGATGCAATGTATCATGTTTTAAATGAACTTCATTATCAAAAAGCAAATGTAGAACAACTAAAAAGTTCATTAAAAATATTAAGTCAAGCATTATATCAACATTATGGAAAAAAAGTCATTATTCTTATTGATGAATATGATGTACCTTTACAAGCTGCCCATTTGAATGGATACTATGATGATATGGCTGACTTTTTAAGAGATATGTTATCTATGGGATTGAAAACAAATGATTGTTTAGAAAGAGGAATACTTAGTGGCTGCTTAAGAATTGCAAAAGAAAGTATTTTTACAGGATTAAATAATTTTACTGTGAGATCTATTATGGATCAGGAGGCTAATGATTGTTTTGGATTTACTCAAGAAGAAATAGATAATATTTTAGAGTATTATGAATTGGGTCATAAAAAACAAGAAATGAAAGAATGGTATGATGGATATAATTTTGGTGGATTGGATATTTATAATCCATGGAGTTCATTAAGTTTTATTGCGAAAGTTAATTATGATAATCGATATCAAGCAGAGTCATTCTGGGCAAATACAAGTAGTAATGACATTGTTAGACAATATATAGAAATTGTTACAGAGAAAACACGTGAAGAGTTTGAACTGTTGATAAATGATAAAAGTATTTATAAACAGTTAAAACCTGAATTGACATATAGAGAAATGGATTTTGAAGATAAAAGAGGTCATAAAATTATTAATGATGATATCTATAGCTTTTTACTATACACAGGTTATTTGAAAACAACAGGAAAAGTAAAGCATGAAAATGATATCATGTATTATGAATTGGTCATTCCAAATAAAGAAGTTAAATTTATTTATAAAAATCAGTTTCACGAATGGTTTGATGAATTTCAGATGGCTAAAAAAAATCAATTTATAGATTGTCTTTTAGATGAAAAAGTCGATAAAGCGATAGAACTCTTATCAGATGTATTAGAATCGAGTATTAGTTATTATGATAACTTAGAAAGTTTTTATCATGGTTTTTTAGTAGGATTTCTACAGAATGCAGGATATGAAATTCAATCTAATAAAGAAAGTGGTCATGGAAGATTTGATATTGCATTAGTACCAAAAAGACGTACAAGATCATGCATTATTCTTGAATGTAAACATAGCTTGTCTGGAGAAAATCTTGTCATTGATAGTCAAAAAGCATCACAACAGATAGAAAAAAAGAATTATACGGACTTGTTTTTAAAACAAGGGTATCCAAAGGTATTGGGATATGGTATTGCCTTTTATAAAAAGCAATGTTTTATAACAAAACAGAATAAATGAAATATGATAAAAAGTCTTTCATTGAGATAGACTTTTTTGATTAGAAATATTTTTGAATATAATAAGTAGCCATATGAATCACAATTG
>DEPZ01000019.1 GCA_002359025.1 Erysipelotrichaceae bacterium UBA3379
CTGTGACAAGTGGACAATCAAGTGATATAATAAAAATGTAAAGAGAAGGAGAGTGTTTGAAATGGGGTTCGTAAAACAAATATAATACAAGTTATTTATTTTAACTAAGGAGGATTCATTTATGAAGAATCAAATTAAATATTATGTATCTGGAATTATTATACTTATATTAAGTACACCTTTAGCATATACAACAATTAATACTCTTTATGCAAATAAAAACTTAACTGGTGAATATCTCACATTATTAAATGGATTTGAGCATTCATATATGTTCATTGGGGTATTGGTGTTTAGTATTGGTTTAATCAATTTATTAGTAGAACATAAACAAAAGTAATTATTTTGAATTCAAAAAGAGGTTGTACACCATTTCAAATGAAGTGATTACATCCTTTTTTTATAGTTCAGTCTTATTTAATTTCACTAAAAAATCTTGCTTATGACGTAACGTCATGAATTATAATGGAGGTAGGAGGAAAATCAGTATGAAAGCAAAAGAAAAATCAACTGAATATATGACAGTAGGCGAACTTGCTAAAAAAATGGGAACAACAGTACGTACTTTACAATATTATGATAAGGAGGGTTTGCTTTGCCCAACTGCTGAAAGTGAAGGTGGGAGAAGACTATACACATATAAAGATATGATACAACTTCATCAAATACTTTCACTCAAATCATTAGGTTTTTCACTTCGTGATATTAAAAATAAACTTATTTCTTTAGATAATCCTAATGATGTTGCGAATATATTAACACAACAATCAGATATGATCAAAGAACAACTTCATCAATTAAGTAAAGCATTATCATCTATAGAAGCATTAAAATCAGAAGTTTTAGAGATGCAAGAAGTGAATTTTAAAAAATATGCTGATATTATTATTAATCTACAAATGAATAATGAGTATTATTGGCTTATTAAACATTTTGATGATGAGACTTTAGAACATATTCGTCATCATTTTGATAAAGAAAGTGGAAAAGATTTTATAGAACGATTTCATCAATTAAATAACCAGGCCATAAAACTCAAAGAAGAAAATATTTTACCAGAAGATCAAAAAGCCCAAAACTTAGCTAAAAAGTTTTGGGATATGATTATGGAATTTACTCAAGGAGATCTGAGTTTATTACCTAAACTTATGGAGTTTAGTCAACGTATTGAAGGGCATGATGAGACTTTAAAAATAAATGAAGCTAATGCTTATTTACAACCTGCATTAGAAATATATTTTCAAAAATCTGGAATCAATCCATTTAAAAACAGTTAGATTATTAAAATCTAACTGCTTTTTATATAGAATAATTATTTAGAAGTTATATATTTTCTAAGTTGGATGATTAATGTAGGAATTAATGCAAATCCATAGATACATAATAATTGATTAATAGAAATTGTATGAATCATAAATAATCCATGCATAAATGGAACAAATAAAATAAAGTGTAATAATACAAATCCAATAATAAATGCATAAATACTCATTATATTAGAGAAAAGTCCAAGTTTTGTAAGTGGTTGTGAACCACGACAATTGAATCCATGTAATAAACGTGCTAAACAAATAGTTGCAAATGCCATAGTAGAAGCAGTTAATGAATCCATCTTTAACCCCATCATATATGAACACATTGTACAAATAGCAATAACAATTCCTTCAAATCCAATTTGGAATAATGATTCTTTATTTAAAATAGAATCATTAGAACTTCTAGGTTTTTCCTTTAATACATCATCTCTACTTTTTTCCATACCAATAGCAATCGCAGGTAAAGAGTCAGTAATTAAGTTCATAAATAATAAATGTACAGGGAAGAATGGTGTTGGTAACAACAATAATGAAGCTACAAATACACATACAATACCAGCAAAGTTACCAGATAATAAATAGTTAATAGAGTTCTTAATATTTCTATAAACATTACGTCCAGTGATAACTGCTTTAACAATTGTAGAGAAGTTATCATCTGTTAAGATCATACTTGCTGCATCTTTAGAAACTTCAGTTCCAGTAATTCCCATAGCAACACCAATATCACTTTGTTTTAATGCAGGTGCATCGTTAACACCATCACCAGTCATTGCAACGATATCTCCACGTTTTTGCCAAGCTTTGACAATACGAATTTTATGTTCAGGAGCAACTCTTGCATAAACACTAATATGAGGTAATTTTTCATCTAATTCTTCTTCACTCATAGATTCTAATTCTTTACCTTCAATAGATAAATCTCCATCTTCATAGATACCAATCTTTTTAGCAATAGATCTTGCTGTCACAACATGGTCACCAGTAATCATAATTGGCTTAATACCAGCAATCTTACATTTGGCAACAGCATCTGCACTTTCTTCACGTGGTGGATCCATTAAAGAAATTAATCCAACAAAGACCAAATCATTTTCATCTTCTAGAGTAATACTATCTTTATCAAAAGGTTTATATGCAAAACCAAGAACACGTAATCCTTCATTTGCACATCTTTGATTTTCTTTTTGAATAGCTTCTCTATATCTTTCAGACATATTTTCTTTACGTCCATTAATTAAGATATGTGTACATCTATCAATAATCACATCAGGTGCACCTTTTGTATAAAGATGATTTTTTGAAGAAACACTCATTAATTTACGATCAGAATCAAATGGTAATTCTAACATACGTACAGCTTCATTTTTAAATTCAGCATCATCTTTAACATGAGCGTTTACAAAATCTATTAATGCAAGTTCTGTAGGATCTCCAATTCTTTGTTCGCCTCTTACAACTGCATTATTACATAATAAACATGCTTTCAAAAAGACATTGTGATCATGATGACGACTATCAATTGTCTTTTCATCAAATAATTGATCATAGAAATAAACTGTTTGAGCAGTCATTTTGTTTTGTGTTAATGTTCCTGTTTTATCACTACAAATAACAGAAACACAACCTAAACTTTCTACTGAATTCAAGTTCTTAATAATCGCATTTTCTTTTACCATTTTTTGTGTACTCATAGAAAGAACAATTGTGACAATAGAACTTAATGCTTCTGGAATAGCAGCAACTGCTAAAGCAACAGCAATCATTAATGAATCTAATAATGACATATCAGCCAAGAAATAATTCATAGCAAGCACAATAGCACAAATAAACATAATTGCTATAGAAAGCTTACCACTAAATTCATCTAAACTCTTTTGTAAAGGTGTTTTTCTTTCTTTAGCATTATTTAATAAAGAAGCAATCTTACCAATTTCAGTTTGCATTCCAATACTTGTGACAATATAACGACCAGTTCCATTTGTTACTAAACTTCCAGAAAAAGCCATGTTTTTTTGATCTCCAACCACCACATCTTGGTCAATTGGCTCAATGATTTTATCAACACTATCAACTTCACCAGTTAATGCACTCTCATTAATTTGTAAAGAAGAACTTTGGAAAATACGTCCATCACCACTGACAACATCACCAGCTTCAATTTGAACAATATCTCCAATTGTTAATTCAGTAGATTCAATTTCATGAATCATACCTTCACGCACAACTTTTACTTTAGGTACAGATAATTTCTTTAAACTATCTAAAGATTTTTCTGCTTTTAATGTTTGTACTGTCCCTAATACAGCATTGACAATAATAACAACAACAATAACTATTGCACTTTCAAACTGACCACTTAATCCAGAAATAATAGCAGCAATAATTAAAATAATAACTAATAAATCTTGGAATTGTTTTAAGAAAATAACAAGAGGGCTGTCTTTTTTCTTTTCATCCAATTCATTCATACCATACTTTTCATGTCTTTTCTTGACTTCATCAAAAGATAAGCCATTTTCATTGGTTTGACATTCTTTCATTACCGTATCAATATCTTTTTGATAATACATTTTCTTCCTCCTATTCTCTCTAGCAAGTAAAAAAGACAAAACTCGCTAAAGATATTGTTCTTTAACGAGTCTTGTCTTTAAGATGCACCAGAATATTTAATATTCGAGACTGTTGATCACATCACACTTACGTGAGACTACTCCCTCATTAGCGATATAATAGCATATTCATAAAAAGATGTAAATAGCGAATATATAAAAAATTGATTCATATAATAAGAATACAAAAACATTATAACAATTTATTTACACAAAATTTGTTGATTGATGGAGGGTGAGTCAAATTCAAGTATGGATTGAAACGTTAATAGAAAATTATGGCTATATCAGTTTGTTTATTTTGATGATTGTAGAAAATGTTTTTCCACCCATACCTTCAGAAGTCATTTTAACTTTTGCAGGCTTTATGACATGTTTAACATATCTAACGATACCAGGAGTTGTTATTGTAGCAACACTTGGATCATTTCTAGGTAGTTTTATTCTTTATTTTTTAGGTCGTTTAATTTCCATTGAACGATTAGAAACATTACTTGATAGTCAACTGGCTAGAAGACTCCATTTTCATAAAGAAAGTGTACACAAAACACAAGATTGGTTTTTAAAACATGGTAAGACGGCTGTCTTTTTTGGAAGATTAGTGCCAATGATTAGAAGTTTAATTTCTATACCAGCAGGCATGACAAAAATGCCTGTAGTGAGTTATTCTTTATATACATTATTTGGAACTTTGTTTTGGGATATACTTTTGGTTGTCATCGGAAGATTATTAGGGAGTCAATGGCATTTGATTTCCTTTTATATGCAAAGATATGATTATGCATGGAAAATAATATTGATTTTATTTATAATATACTTCATAATCAAGAAAAAGAAATCTTGAATAAGGAGGATTATATGAAATCAAAATTATCAATTGTTTTTTATGTGATTGCAGCGATATCACTTATTGCTTTTGTATTAAGTGCTTATAGTACAACTGTTTATCTTATGGCACTTGCTGAGTCTGGACAGCTTTCATTAGCAGAGAGTTTTGTTGATGTGATTGTGACATATTTATCTAATGGTTTTGCATACTTTATTTATAGTGTGATGCTATTTGGAATGGGATATATGATTAGAAAAATAGGTTAACTTTAAAAAGTATTTTATCAAAGCATAAGATACTTTTTTTATCCTGTTTTAAACCAGTATTCGAGACCATTTTCTTGATAATCACCTGATATAGGATTAATAGGAATGACTTGCAAAGAAGATGTTGGTTTGTACCATATATTTTCTTTTTGTAATGAGTTAGCCATTGTTTGGAAAATAAGTTTTGGAACTTTTGTATCTAATGATAAAGACATTTTTCGATTATCATCATATCCACACCAACTTACAATTGTATAATGAGGATTATATCCAGCACATAATGAATCATATGCTGATGAACCTGTTTTTACCGCAAAAGTTGTTTTCACTGGATAAGACATCATAGTAGGAGAGGCATAGGTTTGGAATTCTTTTTGAAATGGGGATGTAAGTAATTGATTAAGAATCAAACATGTCTCTTTATTTAAAAGCTGTTGATTGAGAGGTTTGTATTCATAAAGAACTTTACCTTGATCATTTGTGATTTTTTCTATCAAATGCAAATCATTATAAATACCTGTATTTGCAAAAGTTGTATACACTTTAGCAAGATTATAGACATTTGTATGAAGAGTTCCTAAAGCCAAAGATGGATGTGGAGAGACATGCTCAAATCCAAACTGATGCAACATATTTACAAGTGCTTGTTCACCTAAAAATAAATGTGTTTTTACAGCATAGATATTATCACTTACTGCGATAGCCTGGGCTAAAGTAATGTCTTTGTTTGCATATTTTTTGTTGTAGTTGGTTGGTGAATAGGTTTGACCATTATCGAGTTTGAATGTTGTGGCTTCACTTTTGAATTTTGTTGTTGGAGTGAAACCATTATTTAATGCAAGATAATAAAGAATTGGTTTCATTGTTGAACCAATTTGTCTTTGGCTACTTGTTGCACGATTAAACTGTGATGTAGAATAGTCTTTGCCACCTATTAATGCAAGGACTTGACTGGTTTTTGAATTGACAATAATTGAAGAAACTTCTAGATCTTCTCTATCTTTTGTATGTTTTTCAACGGTTTTGTTGAGTTGATTTTGTATATCAGAATCTAATGTTGTATAAATATTGAGTCCTTGTTTCATATATTCATCAGTATAGAAACCTAGTCTTTTTAATTCTTGTATAACAGCATCTCTAAAATAAGGATATTGATTATTGAAAGAAGATGTGCGATTTTTATTTAATTGAAAATCAGTTTGATAAACTTCATCTGCTTTGTTTTGAGTAATATATTTTAATTCTACAAGTTTGTTTAAAACAAGTTTTTGTCTTTTTTTAGCTTGTTGTGGGTGAAGAAATGGTGAATAGTATTCAGGACCGTTAATAACTCCAGCTAACATACTGGCTTCATTTAAATCTAATTCTTTTGGTGTTTTATTAAAATAATATTTTGAAGCCTGTGATATACCATAGAGACCATGTCCAAAATAGACAGTATTCATATATCCTTGTAATATGGTTTTTTTATTATAATGTGCTTCTATACGCATTGTTAAAAATGCTTCAGTTAATTTTCTAGACCATGTTTTTTGATTGGTTAAAAACAGAAGTCTTGCATATTGTTGTGAAATGCTACTTGCACCTTGACTTTTTTCACCACTTACAAAATTTGCCTTTAATGCACGCATAATACTAATCGGATCAAAACCACGATGATTAAAGAAACGATGATCTTCTATAGCAACAAGACTTGCTAAAAAATCAGTAGAAACGTCATCTAATGACACATCATCACTTTGTTGTTGAGATTGGTAAAATAATTGTGATTTTTGATCATAGGCTTTGATGTACTCACTTTTTCCTAGATGAGGAGCAGGTAAAAGATATGCGATACTATATAATAAGACAACGATACTGATACCAGTAATAACGATTCTACGTAACCAAAGAATTATTTTTTTCAACTTTATCACCCATTTATCATTTTTACCGAAAGTATGTTATAATATTCAGCGGTGATGAAAAATGTATCAATTAAAGCAAATCCATTATAAAAGTATATTTAAGCAAGATGGAGACACAGAAACAATAGAATATAAATCTCAAGGTGTTATTTATAAAGAAGAAAATACAAAAATTATTTTTCAACAAAACAATCAAGATATTCAAATCCAATATGGAAAAGATGGTATTCTACTCAAAAACGGTCCATCTACTCTAAGATTTGAAATCAATAAAGACATATGGAATGAATATGAACTACCATATGGTCATATATCATTAAAAACAAAACTCTTAAAATTTGAAACCGATGAAAACCATATAAAAATGAAATATGAATTATATGATACAACTGCCTTAATATCTACTGTATATATATGGGTAAGAATTATGCCCATTGGTGAAGGATTATGAAAATATTAAAAATATTTCTTAGTCGTACAGTTGTTTTTGGATTATTAATCTTATTTCAAGTTGTATGGATAGGTATTTTAACCACAACATTAGTCAAATCATATCAATGGTTGGAAACCATTATGTTTATTATAAGTTTGATTGTTGTCTTGTGGTTAGTCAGTAAAGATGAAGTCACGGCCTATAAAATATCATGGATTATTATTATATTAGTTGTTCCAGTGTTTGGTGGTTTATTATATCTTTGTATAGGAAATAAAAAACCAACAAGAAAATTAAGAGACAAGCTTCAAAAATCTATGGATGATATAGAGAATGTGATGTTGCTTGAAGATGAATTATCTCATGATGTTGAAGATGGAGATATTTATGGAATGACTTATTTAAAAGATTTGGGTTTTGGAACTTATCAAAATACTCTGACAAAGTATTATTCTTTAGGTGAATATTGTTATTTTGATTTGTTAAGAGATATACAAAATGCAAAGCATTATATTTTTATGGAATATTTTATAGTAGCAAGAGGAATCATGTTTGAGACAATATTAAAGCTTTTAAAACAAAAGGTAGATCAAGGAGTAGAAGTGCGTTTTATATATGATGATGTTGGTAGTGTCACAACGGTTCCTTATCACTTTGAAAAAAGATTACAAAAATATGGTATTCCTTGTGTTGTCTTTAATCCTTTTATTCCCATTGTATCAGTGGCAATGAATCATCGAGATCATCGAAAAATATGTGTGATTGATGGTTATATAGGATATAGTGGGGGCTTTAACTTAGCAGATGAATATATTAATGCAAAAGAAAGATTTGGACATTGGAAAGATACTGGTATTCGTTTAGAAGGTGAAGCTGTATGGAACCTTACAACAATGTTTCTAACAATTTGGAATGCCTATCGTCCTACTGATAAAGACTATACACGTTTTTTCCCTCACTATTATAAAGACTATCCAACAATCCAAGATGGCTATGTGATTCCTTATGGTGATTCACCTTTGGATGAAGAGAGAACAGGTGAAAATATTTATATTAATTTAATTAATCAAGCCAGAAAAGATATATTGATTATGACTCCGTATTTCATCATTGATGATACAATGATGAAAGCTTTGATTCTCGCAAGAAGAAAAGGTGTCAATATTAAAATCATTACACCAGGAATTCCTGATAAACGTATTGTTTATAAAGTTACACGATCTTATTACTATTCGTTGATTAAAGAAGGGGTAGAGTTCTATGAATATACACCAGGATTTTTACATGCGAAAATGATATTATGTGATGGAGTTATTGCGACAGTAGGAACGACAAATTTTGATTATCGTAGCTTATATTTACATTTTGAATGTAATGTTTTATTATATAAAACCTCATCTATTCAAGATATTGAAAAAGACTTCAAAGAGACATTACAATTAAGTAAAAAGATAGATATGAAAAGAAGCAGAAGATTTCAAGGATTATATGAAGCGATACTAAGATTATTCGCTCCTTTAATGTAATTATATATAAGAAAAATGTTGACTATATCAATAAATATGATATTGTATTAAAAGTATGATAAATGAACAAGGAGGAACTTATGTCTGTAAATAAAATTGAGCTTTCATTGAAGAAAGTTTTACAACAAGCAATCGTGAATTTAGGTTATGTAGAAGAATATCCTCTAGAACAAATAGTTATTGAAATACCAAAAGATAAATCACATGGAGACTATTCTAGTAACTTAGCTATGCAACTTACAAAAGTATTAAGAAGAAATCCTAGAGAAATTGCTCAAGGTATTATAGAAGCATTAGATAAAGAAGCTGGAAATATTGATCATGTAGAAATTGCAGGTCCTGGTTTCATTAACTTATTTTTAAGAAAAGATGCTATGACATCTATTATTAAAGAAGTTCTAGAAGAAAAAGAAAACTATGGACGTACTGATTTTGGTCAAGGAATGAAATATAATGTAGAGTTTGTGTCTGCCAATCCAACTGGAGATTTGCATTTAGGACATGCCAAAGGAGCAGCAGTTGGTGATAGTATTTGCCGTATTATGGAAGCAGCTGGATATGATGTGACAAGAGAATATTATATTAATGATGCTGGTAATCAAATTACAAATTTAGCTATTTCTTTATTTGCAAGATATTTACAAGCTTTTGGAATTGATAAAGAAATTCCTGAAGATGGATATAATGGTAAAGATATTATTGAAATTGCTCATGAAATTAAAGACGAAATTGGCGATAAATTTGTTAATGCAAGTGAAGAAGAGGCTATCACTTATTTTAGAAAAGTAGGTACTGAATACGAACTTCAAAAGATTAGAGATATCTTAAAAGAATATAGAGTTGTTCATGATGTATGGTTTAGTGAAACATCATTATATGAAGATAATAAAATAGAACCAACAATTCAAAAGTTAAAAGATAAAGGATATACATATGAAAGTGAAGGGGCTTTATGGTTTAAGTCTACTGAATTTGGAGATGATAAAGATAGAGTTCTTGTAAAAACTGATGGAAGTTATACATATTTAACACCTGATATTGCATATCATTTAAATAAATTAGATAGAGGATATGAATATCTTGTAGATTTACTTGGTGCAGATCATCATGGGTATATCAATCGTATGAAAGCAGCTATTCAAGCTTTAGGATATAATGCTGATCAATTAAATATTGATATTATGCAAATGGTAAGAATGGTTGAAAATGGTGAAGTTGTAAAAATGAGTAAACGTACAGGAAATGCTGTTACAATTAAAGATTTAATTGAAGATATTGGTGTTGATGCTTCACGTTACTTCTTTGTTGCAAAAGCAGCAAATACGCCATTTGATTTCGATTTAGGTCTTGCAAAATCTAAATCAAATGAAAATCCAGTTTACTATGCTCAATATGCACATGCTAGAATGTGTTCTATTGAAAGACAAGCAAAAGAAGCTCATATCGAAGCAAGTGATCATTATGAATTATTAACTCATGAAAAAGAAATCGAACTTGTGAAACATATCAATGAATTTAGAAATGAAATTATTGAAAGTGCTAAACAAAGAGCACCACATAAAATTGCAAACTATATTCAAAGACTTGCTCAATTATTCCATTCGTTCTATAATGATTGCTATGTTATAGATGAAAATAATAAAGAATTATCTAGTCAAAGATTAGCATTGGTTCTTGCAAGTCAAATCACATTGAAAAATGCATTAAATTTAATTGGTGTAGAAGCACCAGAAAAAATGTAGGAGGTATTTTATGATAGATTACAAACAAAGTTCAATGGTAGATGTTGCATTTGATTTAATGAAAAAGAAAAAGAAACCAGTAGATTTCTATAGATTATGGCAAGAAGTCTCTGAAATCAAAGGATTTACTGAAGAAGAAAAAGATGAAAACGAATCACTATTTTATACAAATATAACATTAGATGGTCGTTTAATTACAGTAGGTGAAAACCACTGGGATTTAAGAAGTCGTCATAGATTTGATGAAGTTCATATTGATATGAATGATATCTACGCTGATGAAGAGGAAGATAGCGAAGAAGAAGAGGACGATGGATTAATCGAAGATGATTATAACTAAGAGGTGTAAACCTCTTTTTTATATTGTTTTTTTGAGGAAAACATAGGATAATAAATATCGGTGATATGTATGAAAGAAATATATTATGAGTGTATAGGAGAAGGATTTCCAATTATCTTATTACATGGAAATGGAGAAAACCATCATATATTTGATGATACTGTTCAAGTTTTATCAAAAAAATACAAATGTATTTTGATAGATTCTAGATATCATGGACAAAGTATTCATCAGGGTGAGTTATCTTATCAACAAATGTGTAAAGATGTTATCAATGTTATTGATGAATTGAATTTACAAGAATATGATCTTTTAGGTTTTAGTGATGGAGCAATTATAGGCTTGCTATTGGCGATGGAAGATCAAAGATTAAAACATCTGATTTCAATTGGGGCCAATACAAAACCAAAATATATGAAACTATTCTTTAGAATATTTACTTATATACAAACATTTTGTTTATTGCCTTTTTGTATATATCAAAAAAAAGCAAGACAGTCATTTAGATTAAATAGACTCATGTTAAAGGAGCCTCATATTGAATATGATGATTTAAAAAATATTCATAGCTGTGTGCTTGTTATGGCGGGTCAATATGATATGATTCAAGAAAAAGATACTAAAGCAATTGCTAAAGCATTGCCTTATAGTGTATTAAAGATTATTAAACAGGGAAATCATTTTTTATTAAGAGACAATTTTCTAGAAACAATTCATCAGATTGAATTATTTTTAGAAGTCTGTCATAAGGAGGAAAAGTATGAAGCCTAAAATTTGTATTCCAATTGTAGGTAAAAATAATCAAGAAATTATAGAACAAGTGCAAGAATCACTTCATTATACATATGACTTATTAGAACTGAGAATTGATTATTATCAAGATATTCTTGATTTTCAAAAAGTCAAAGATATAATCATACAAATCAAATCTATATGTTCAAAACCTCTTCTTTTTACATATCGTTCAAAAAGAGAAGGTGGAGAAATCCAATTAACTGATGAACAGTATTTAGAACTTATTTCTTCAATTGTAAGTGATGTGGATATAGTGGATATTGAGTTAATGAGTGGAAATACTCTTGTTTATCAACTTATCGATAGAGTTCATCAACATCAAAAACAAGTTATTATGTCATATCATGATTTTAAATCCACTCCTGATTTGAAAGAAATTAAAGATCAATTAGAGTATATGGAAATTATGGGTGGAGATATTTTAAAAGTGGCTTATATGCCAAGAAGTTATAAAGATGTTGTATGTGTAATGAATGCGACATTGGAAATGTCAAATAAACTTACAAAACCGATTGTAACTATGGCTATGGGAGAAATAGGGAAGATTACAAGGTTGTGTGGAGAATTAACAGGTTCAGCAATGACTTTTGCTTGTTTAGGTAAGTCTTCAGCTCCAGGACAAATTTCAGTGGAACATATGCATGAATTACTTGAGGTGATTCATCATGATTGATATGAATAAAGCTATGTGTGAATTTAAAGAATATGTGTCACATTATGATATGAATATTCCTTCTATTCGTTTGAAAGTTGTTCATACATATGAAGTTGTCAAATGTACAAAGATGTTGTGTGAAAAACTAAATCTTTCTCAAGAACAAACATCTTTAGCGTGTTTAATAGGTTTATTGCATGATATTGGAAGATTTGAACAGTGGGTAAAATATCAAAGTTTTGCTGATTATAAAACAATAGATCATGCTTTGTTTTCAAGTGAATTATTATTTGAAAAGGGATATATAAGACATTTTATAGAGGATACACAGTATGATGAAATCATCCGTCATGCGATAGAACAACATAATAAGTATAAAATAGACAATGGTTTTGATGATGAAACATTATTATATATTCATCTTATTAGAGACAGTGATAAGCTAGATAACTTTAGAGTCAAAGAAGAAGAGAAGATTGAAGATTTACTTTATGCTTCATTAGAAGATGTGAATCAAGAATATATATCTAAGGATGTTTACGATCAATTCTCTCATCAACAATTAATTTATGGTCCAACAAGACAAACTAAAATAGATATGTGGTTATCTTATATTGCCTTTATTTTTGATTTGCATTTTCAGGTCAGCAAAGATTATATTAGAGAAAAGAACTATGTAGAACGTTCATTTAAAAGACTTCAACCAATCAACAAGGAAGTAAATAAACAATATCATCAGTTAGAAGATATTGCTTTGGATTTTATTGAAAGAGGTGCATTATGCAAAGAAAAACAAAAAAATTAGTTTATATCGCTTTATTAAGTGCAGTTGCAATTGTTTTACATATGGTGGAGAGTATGTTGTCATTACCACTCCCTTTAGGTGTGAAACTAGGACTTGCTAATATTATTTCACTTGTTGTGATAGAATTATATGGTCCTAGGGAATTAATTTTTGTGAATTTTTTAAGAGTTATGATTTCTCATCTTATAATTGGACAGTTTATGAGTTATATGTTCTTTATTAGTTGTGGTGGTGTCTTATTAAGTACACTTGCAATTATTATATGTAAAAGATGGTTTCCTATTGTATCGTTATCTATTATATCAGCGATATTTCATAGTATAGGACAATTGATTGTCGTATCATTTGTTGTTTCATCTATTGCACTATTACCTTATATATTTCTTATGTTTGTTTTATCTATTCCAACTGGAATATTTACTGGATTGGTTGCAGGTGAAATTATAAAAAGAATTCAAATATAAATAAAAGTGGATATGATTATTAGAGATTTCTGTGTTTTGAAATCTCTTTTTATTATGAAAAAATATAAAATAGAAGTAAATTGCATCAAAACATATGTATATTATAG
>DEPZ01000038.1 GCA_002359025.1 Erysipelotrichaceae bacterium UBA3379
TTATAAGCATAATTCTATTTCTTCATTTGATAATTCTTGCATATATCTTATAGGTTGAACATGATCATAATCTCCTATTGTTTTTTGCATCCAAATCACATCATGCCATTGATTGAATTTATATCCTGATTTACGATAAATTCCTATATCTTGAAAGCCTAGGCGATGATGAAAGTTTTCACTTTTAACATTTGGATGAACAATACATGCATAAACATTAATAATGTTCATTTTTTGTAAAATCTTAAATAAAGCTTCATATAAAGAAGAAGCGACATGTTTTCCATGATAGTATTCATCTACATAAATAGATAACTCTACACCCCATTGATATGCACTCCTTGAATGAAAAGCACTCGCATAAGCATAACCTATAACCTTATTGTCATCTTTTGCGATAAGATAAGGATATAGACTCAATGTATTTTGTATACGTTTTTCCATTTCTGATACTGTTGGTGCCTCATATTCAAATGAGATATTTGTATTTTCTACATAATAACAATATATTTTTTGAATAGATGCAGCGTCTTTTATACTCGCAAGTTGTATTTCCATATTCCCATCCTCTATAATATAATCAAACCAATTATACACTGTTTTTTATAGGCAAGCAATCTTCGTAAAGAAAAAAGTGAATATCACATCACTTTCTTTGATCAAGTAACCGTATATATTCATTTTCATGAATAATCTTTAAATCCTGTCCTTGATGGATTAATTGTAATGCTTTTTTCACTTTCTTATTTTCTTTACCAAATCTGACTTTATGATAGCCTCTTTCTCCAATAACAAGATAATTTGTTTGGGTAGAGACTTGATGACTTTTTAATGCACTGACTGCTCGAGTCTTTTCTTCAATCAGCTCTTTTGGCATAGATAATTTTCCTGTAAAACAAATAGATTGATGATAAAGATAAGCATCTTCTCTATGTGTCAGTTCTAATAATTGAGGAGCCATTTCAGCTGAAATAATATTTCTATAATAATTGTCCTTCATTTCTCCAAATTCTAAATGAAATTGTTCATGTAATTCACGAATAGAGTCAACGCCTCTTTTTTTCATCATTTCTATTAAAATATGAGCACATGCTTTTGCATCATCTAAAGCATGATGTGCTTTGAAGGTAAAGTTTGTCATTTTTGATAATTCTTTTAAATTGTATTTTTGTAGATCTGGATAAACGAGATGTGATAATACATTTGTACATGACATATATAGATGTGGGTAAGGTATATGATTTTGTTTCATGACTTCTCTTAAATACATCATATCTCCTTGTATATCATGAGAAACAACAATTGTATTTGTAAAGTATTGATGTATATCTTTCCATACTTCTTTAAATGTTCTTTCTTTCATCAATTGTTTGGATTTAATCTGATGAACCTTATAACGATAAACATCATAGCTTAAGTTTCTTGGACGAATCAACGAATAATATGTTGATTTAATTTTTAAATCTTCTAATTCAACAATACCAATAGCACATACACTTGTAGGATCTTGATTTAAGACCTCTATATCAAATACTGTTATTCTTTCTTTCATTTTATACCAACTGCCTTTTTTGCAAGTTTATCTGCTTGTTCGTTATAATAATCTCCACTATGTGCTAAGACTTTTGTAAAAACAATAGAAAGAGATTTCCTACTTTCTTCAATAAATTGTTGATAAGCTATTGTTCCTACTTTACTGGCTTTCCAGATTTTATCAGCCCATTTCTCTATACCTTCATAATCATAATAGATACATATGTATTGATATTTGTTTTCTATAGCATATTGAATAGCCTTTTCACTTCCAAGTATTTCTCCTGCCACATTACGCATAGATACATAATCTGGATGATTTCCTTTATCATAGAATTCTTGGATGACCTTACCACCTTCAATTAAAATACATCCATATCCATATTCTTTGGTTTTTATATTATAACTTCCATCAACATAAGCAATAAGTCCTAATCCTTCTAATGGAGCTTGTTTTTTTTCTTCTAAAAAAGCATTTGCTTCTTCGATTGAAGAAAAAGATTTGTATTGAGCCCCTTTATATCCATTCACTTGTTCTTTACATTCATCCCATGAATAAAAGAGACCAGTTTTTCTTCCTTTTTTGACTGCATATATTTTAGCCATAAAAAAACCTCCAGTCACATTATAAAGGTAAAACATAATTTTGACTAGTCTAAATATAATTATATTGAATATATATAAGAAATTTATGTTATAATGGTTTAAGATATAGAAAATAAGGAGTTGTTTTATGAAAATAGAAAATAGATTTTTAAAATATGTAAGTTTTGATACACAATCTGATTACCATAGTCAAACTTGTCCTTCAACAATGAAACAAATGGATTTTGGTGAATTTTTAGTTGAAGAAATGCGTATTCTGGGTTTAAAGGATGTTAAATTAGATGAATATGGTATTGTCACTGGAGTGATACCATCAAATAATGATCATCAAGGAGATGTTATAGGATTGATTGGGCATCTAGATACTTCTCCTGATATCAGTGGGAATAATATCCAACCTCAAATCATTAGAAATTATGATGGTCATAATATCAAACTTCATGATGGAAAAGTTATAAGTAGTGATAAATTCTTAGAACTTCATGATGTTATTGGTCATGACATTATTACAAGTGATGGTACAACTCTACTCGGTGGTGATGGCAAAGCTGGAATCACAATTATTATGAGTTTAGCTGAATATCTTTATAAACATCCAGAGTTTAAGCATAATGATATAAAAATTGCATTTTTATCTGACACAGAAATTGGGAATCATCTTGATCATTTCTATCCTCAATTCCAATGTGACTATGTTTATTATCTGAATGGAAAAGATATCAATCATATAGGTGTAGAAACATTTAATGCATCTGATATTCATGTTCATATAAAAGGATGTCCTATACATCCTGGTCAAGCAAAAAACAAGTTAGTGAATGCTTCCAAAGTAGCAATGGAATTTCATAGTATGCTAAATAGAATCTTGCCACCTGAATTAAGTGATGGAGATGAAGGATTTTGTTATTTAAAATCTATGAAAGGAAGTGTTAGTCACTCAGACCTTGAGTATCAAATAAGAGATTTTGATTTATTGAAATTATCAGATAATATAGAAGAATTTAAACACATACAGTCTTATTTGAATAATAAATATCATTATGATATTGTTGATTTAGATATAAAAAAACAATATTTGAATATAAAAGATATTATTTTACAAAAACCACATATAATACAACAAGTAGAAGTGGCTATGAATGAAATTGGACTTCAGCCAGAACGTATTGCAATTCGTGGAGGTAGATATAGTTCTCTATTGACTTTTGTTCATATGTATTGTGTGATTCTTGGTACAGGTACATTTAATTCACATAGTCCTTATGAATTTGTGTCTCTTACTATGATGAAAAAAAGTGTAAAATTGCTCTTACGTTTAATTAAAAATAATGTCAATTCACATATATAACAGGAAGGAAGAATTATATGCGTTGTCTTTTTATCATTAACCCTAGCTCAGGTACAAAAAACATACAAAAAAAAATCGATAAAATTATTGGACAAATGGTTCTCCAACAAGTTGTTTCATCTATAGATGTTTTCTATACGCAAAAAAAAGATGATGCATATAAAAAAACATCATCACTTCATAATGATGACTATGACTTTATTGTTAGTGTTGGTGGTGATGGTACTGTTAATGAAGTCATTAGTGGTATGGTAGAAAAACATATAGAAATTCCACTTGCTATATTACCTGGTGGAACAGTCAATGACTTTGCGAATCACTTACATCTTCCTTCACAAACACAGAAATTTATCGATATGATCAAACAAATGAAAATAATAGAAGTTGATATAGGTAAAGTCAATCATTCTTATTTCGTGAACGTGATTGCAGGAGGTATGTTTAGTGATATTGGTTTTCAAGTTTCAAAAGCTGATAAGAAAAAATTTGGACCTTTAGCGTACTATGTAAGTGGTATTAGACAATTACCTACTCAATTATCAACCCATCTTCATTTAACTGTCCGTACAGAAAAAGAAAAATTTGAAGAAGATGCACGTTTATTTGTTATTACCAACACATCGCAAGTTGGTGGTTTTAAAGACATTACCCCTCTAGCAAATATTCAAGATGGAGAACTTGATTTGTTGATTATAAAAGCTTGTTCAACGACAGATTTGATTGCATTATTTAAAGACTATACTCTTAATATGCATGAAAACAGTCCATTTATTCGCTATGTACAAGCCAAACATATCACAATTCAATGTGATAAAGATATTGTTTATGATATCGATGGTGAAGCAGGTAGACATTTCCCTATTGATGTCAGTGTGATAAAAAAAGCAATCCGTATTATCATTCCTTAAAAGTAAAGTGATATTCTAAATTATCAATTGAAAAAGGCATTGAAGAATCATATCTTTCATTGCCTTTTTCAATTTAAATGATTATTCTACATCTTTATAATTCTTTGTTGCATCCATTACATCAAATGTAAGTGAGCATTGACGTTTAGAGAAATATCTATAGAATCTGTTTTCTATTCTTTGCATAATAATTTCTGTATTATCTTGTTCTTGACAGCACACAAATAATACAAATTGTGTGTCGTTAATTTTAGAAAAAACATCACTTGAACGTAATGAACGTGAAATAACGTCTTTTAGTCTATTCATTGTTGCTATTTGTTTTTCTATCGCAAAATGATCTTTAACACTGATAAGAATTAAATAATATCCTTTATTTTCTCGTTTTGCTGCTTTTAAGCTAACTTCACATACATACTTAAACATATCATATGTACAATAGAAGCCACCATCTTTTTGTTTATATGTTGTAAGATGTGCATAAATATCATCTAAAGATACTTCTTGTCCATCTTCATTATCTACAACATCATATAATTGTTTAAACTTAGATGATAACCCTGTTCCTAATTCATTATAAAAGACTTCATTGATTTGATCATGATATTGTAATGCTTTATGATATTCTTGTGTTTCTACAAGTCCTTTCATATAGTAGTAATGAAGTCCTTCGTAGAATGGTTCTTTGATAATAGCTTGATAATCTAACTCAAGCATTTTTTCATAATTTTCTTGATGAATTAAATATTGACAAGCTCTGACAACAGTTGTTGCAAAAGCACTACGATACCATTCAGCTTTTTCACTCATCCATTGTAATTTAGATGAACATGTATACAATCTCCCTGTATAAAGTTTCATCATTTTTAAAGCTTTTTTATAATCTTTTGTCTCAAATTCTCTTTGATCTTCAATTTCATGATAATATGATGCAAATTCATCAATATCTAATAGATATTCAAAATCTTGATTCATTTGATATCCATTCTTTGTAGTGACAATCCATTCTATATCTTCAAAACCGGGTATCTTTTTTAAATCATTTCTTAATCTAAAGATACTAAATTTTAATGCACTTCGTGGATTTTCACTATCATTCCATAATAATTTATACATTGTTTCTTTTGTGATTTCAGTTCTATGTTGAATCATCAAAAGTTCGAATAAACAAATCAATTGTTTCGTAAGATACCTTGTCAAATCATATTTTTGATTTCTAAACACAACTACAAAATCGTTAAATAATGTTACTTCAACTCTTTCTTTCGTTGGCATAATGTCCCTCCATTGTATATATTCTCTTTCCTATCTAATATATCACGTTTTTTGTAAAACTTAAATAAAATATATGAAAAAAAAAGATAGATTTTTCTATCTTTCTTTTGCCATCTTTGCAAGAGCAAGTGCTCCACATATACCAGCATTATCTCCAAGACCAGGATAAACAACATAATCTTTAATTTTATCTGTTGTAATTTCTTCTTTTTGAATATAACCATGAAGTCTTTCTTGTAAATATTTATGGATTAATGGGAAAAGTTGTTTTTGATGCATAACGCCTCCACCTAAGATAATCTTTTTAGGTGATAATGTTAATACATATATTGCAAGTGCTTGAGCAATATACCAAGCTTCTAAATCCCATGCAGGATGATCTTCTGGAAGTTCACTACCCTTTATACCCCATCTTTCTTCTATTGCAGGGCCAGCAGCCAATCCTTCAAAACATGTTCCATGGTATGGACATTTCCCTTTATACGTATCATCTTCTCTTTGAGCAAGAATCATATGTCCCATTTCTGGGTGTAGTAAGCCATGTACAAGATGCCCTTCTACAATGGCACCACCACCAATACCAGTACCAATTGTTAAGTATAAAGCACTATCCAATCCTTTTGCAGCACCAAAATAAGCTTCTCCTAAAGCAGCACCATTAACATCTGTATCAAATCCTATAGGTAAACCAGGATAATGTTTTTGAATATTTCCTACAATATCATAATTTGTCCATGCAACTTTTGGTGTTGTTGTGATATAACCGTAAGTTTCACTCTTCATATCAGGATCTATAGGTCCAAAACATCCAAGTCCTAAAGCTTCGATATCCTTTCCATCAAAAAATTTAAAAATATTTTCCACTGTTTCATCAGGTGTTGTTGTTGGAAAAGAAGCTCTTTCTAGAATATTTCCATTTTCATCTCCAATCGCAACAACAAACTTTGTTCCTCCAGCTTCAATAGCTCCTAATTTCATCTCATTTCATCCTCCTGTATTCTTTTATATTATTTTATCATGCATATACAAAAACATAAAGTCTTTTATAGAAAAATGGATAGTCTAAACTATCCATCACTCACTATTTTTGATATGCTTCATATGCCATATCAAAAATGGCTTGAGCATTGAAATTCTTAAAATCGTCATCACTAATTAAAATAACTGGTTTATCTGCGTTTTCTGCTTTAATTTTTTCATATGATCCTTTTAATTGTGGTTCTACTAAAATCACATCAGCAAGATGACTAGAGTATTCCACAGCATGTTCAGATGCAGACCATACAGTTGCATCTACTCTTCTTCTAGAAGCAGCATCTTTCAATTTTGTTGAAAATAAAGTAGATGTTACACCAGCTAAACAACATAATAAGATTTTCATATTAAATCCTCCCTTTTGTCGATTATAAAGTTTCACTTGGAAAACAGTATATAGATACTGTAAAGGCATTGAGTCACATAAGCAACTCTCTAAGTATATTTTAACACATTAATGACAACGCTTCCATTTATTTTTGATATCTTATTATATTTGTTGATGCATTTTTTCTTCAGCATCATCTAAATCCTTATATCCATAGGCTTTTACTGTATTTTTCATAATTTCTACAGTCATATTTTCATGATGATTAGCCATATTAATAATCATTTGACCATAGAGATAAAGACTTGTAGGAGAATAAGTCATTAATTCTCCCCTTAAATATGTTTCAAAAGAAGTATCTTCTTTTTCATCTTCTTCTTTATGTGTCACTCTAGATAAAGATGCTAATACTGGATATTGTTGATTAAAGCTTTCTCTCATTGAGACTTGTATATTACATATTGTATCAATAATTTGTTTTTGAAATTCATCAATACTTGGTAAATCATTTTCAATAGTTTTATAATATTCTGGATCGCTTGATTGCATCATATAAGCATATTTTTCCATAATAGGATTTCTTCCTATTTCTAAATAAGTTTTTAAATCATTAAGATACGATTGTAATAATTCAGGTGTATAGACAAGAAACTGTGCTGTTCTTTGTTTTTCAAAAGTTTCAAAATCATCCTGACAACTTGCACGTCCATCAATATGTTGAACATGTTGAAAGAAATCCCATTCTCTTTGAATAATCTCTTCTATTATTTCCATATCTATCCCTCCATGACATGTTTCTGTTTTATTCTTTCATCTTGAATATGCAGCATAATTCTATAAGCATGTCCATCTAAAAAATCATCATCTATATCAGTTAAACCTTGATGTTTTAATTCAGTAATGACTTTTTGACATATTTTTTCTATAAGAATATCCTGATGTGTACTTGTTTCTATAAGCTCTAAAAGAAGAGGTTGTACATCATTTAATATCTTACAATCTTTTAAACCATAATAACTCCATTTGTAATAAGGCTTATATTTTTTATTTAAAAGATAAATAGCTGATAATGTTTGATCAATAAATTCTGATAATGCAAGCATTGCAGCAATTTTATCTTGTCTTTTCATACATCTTAAATAATTATATTGACCTGATTGTGCCATCTTTGCGATTGCTCTTGCTAATTTTTTTAAACGAATATCTTCAGGATAATAATGTAAAGTCTCTCTTAATCGACTCACAACATGATAATGATCTTCAAAGATTTCACCATTTGTACAAGCTATCAATCCATTTTCATCTATGTATAACCAATCTTCCAATGTCTGAGGAATACGGCCTATAAATTGTAAAAAGTAATCATCAATACAAAATACACCTACTCTTCCTTGCCCATGATTTGATGTTAATCTTTTTATTCCACGAAAACTTTGAGGGAGCTTTTCATATCTATCTTGGAGAATTGCTCCATACTGGCGATAAATATCTCTTGGTAGCCATATACAAAATCCTGGTCCATAATCATGATCTCTAGATATTTCATCATCATAGCCTAAACAATCAGAACCAAATCCACATAATCCTACAGCAATATAATCCTTTATCTCCGGAAACTCCTCTAACATCTTTTTACCATAAGCCTCATAATATTCTTTACATAACTTTATTCCCTTTATAGAGGACATTTCTTTTTCAACTTTGTTTTTATTTTCTAACACGATTTTATAATCCTTATTTTTACCAAAAACTCGCTCTATACCATCTAGTACTTGGTCATATATGTCTAATGCTTTTTGATAATCTTGTTCTAAATAATAACTTTGTGCTAAAGATGCCAGTGTTGCAAAATAATGCGGATCTTTAGGTGCATGTGTTTTGAATAAATCTATAGAGCGATTTAAACACTTTCTTGCATTTATATAATCTTTCTTTAGAAAATAAATTTGTGATAAATTCGTATAAGTGACTGCTTCTTCCACTCTACAATCATCTATTTTTTCAATAGAAGATAATGCTTTTTGTTCATATTCTAAAGCCTTATCCAATTCTCCAAGTTCTTGATAAAGAAGACTTATATTATTATAAAATGAAGCATATCTTTCATCAGACTCATCTAAAGTCTTTGAATAAATCTCTTCTGTTTTTTCATAAAAATATAATGCATCCTGATATTTTGCTTGAGCTCTTAATAAAGTTGCTATATTTAAATAGGTTGTTGCTGCAAAATGTGTATCTTCTAAACCTGTACTCTTTAATATTTTTAGTGCTTGTTCACAAATCTGATTGCCTAATTCAAACTGTGCAGTTACACGATAATAACCAATCAATTCACTTAATAAACTCAAAACAATATCATCTCTATTTTGAGCCATTGCTTCATTTAGTTGTTCCAAAATATACTGATAAGCTTTTTGTATGTCATTTTGACTATAAAATTGATCTAATGTTTCTAAAATACTATTAATATCCATTTTCTTCACCTAAACAAATAGACACATTATGTGTCTATTTGTTTAATGCATCATGCATTCCTCTAAGTATAACTTTTCTTGCTACAATAGCATCAGATTTATCTAAAGGTTCAATTCCTTTTAATGGATATTCCATACCTAAATTCTCATATTTAGGAATACCCATTGTATGATATGGCAATACATCTAATGCTTTTAAATTCTTTAATGTTGCAATAAATTCTCCTAAACGATATAAATATTCATCATTTTGAGTAATTGTTGGAACAACTACATGTCTAATCCAAATATCAATTCCCTTATCATCAACATATCTAGCAAACTTTAAAATCATATCATTAGGCTGAGCAGTTAATTTCTTATGTTCTTTTGGATCAATATGTTTAATATCTAACATAATTAAATTTGTCACTGATAATAAACGATCTAATTTTTTTAAATATTCAGGATTTTCATTAAATGTAATCCCTGAAGTATCCAAGCATGTATGTATCCCTCTTTTATGACATTCTTCAAATAATTCAGTTAAAAAGTCAATTTGTAGCATTGGTTCTCCACCAGTACATGTGATACCACCATTTTTATAAAATTCTTCTTTAGATGAGTATTGTTCTAATATTTCTTCTACTGTCATTTGATCTCCGATATTTGGCTTCCAAGTATCTGGATTATGACAATATTTACAGCGCATTGGACAGCCTTGAAAGAAAACAACAAAACGAATTCCAGGACCGTCTACTGTTCCGCAACTTTCTATTGAATGAATATATCCTTTCATAAATACACCTACTTTCCTATGTATTTTATCATATTTCTACAAAAATATCATTGATTATGTTTCATTAATATAAAATAAAAAGGTGCACTAAGCACCTTTTAAACTCTTACATTGATTCGTGGAATGTACGAGAAATAACATCATCTTGTTGTTCTTTTGTAAGTTTTACAAAGTTAACAGCATATCCAGATACACGAATTGTTAATTGTGGATATTTTTCTGGATGTTTTTGAGCATCTAATAATGTATCTCTATTTAACACGTTAACATTTAAATGATGTCCACCTTTTTCAGCATAAGCATCTAACATACCAACTAAATTTTCAACTTGTTGTTCACTTGTTGTCATTTTAAAAACTCCTTTCAAGATTAATATTAATATTCGTCATCGTCATCCATTGGCAAATTTGGAATCTTACAAGCAGTATCACCACTATCACAATCCATCTTTGATACAACGGTAACTTCTTCCATTTCAATATGAGCATTTTCATTGATCTTAACATTAATATGTCCAGATCCATCACTCATACGCCCATCTAACATTTTGACTAATTCATCAATTTCTTCTTGTGTAGGCATTTTATCACTTCTTCCTATTAATCAAGATTTCCGTCTTTGATTGATTCGATATCTAAATCACCAGCAAATACTTGATCATCTTTACCTAATGCACCAGGGATAACTGTGAATGTATTTGAAATACCATCTTGAGCATCTTTGAATGGTAATTTAGCAACTGATGATAATGATGAAATAGCACCATGAGTATCTCTACCATGCATTGGGTTAGCACCTGGAGCAAATGGTTGTCCAGCTTTTCTTCCATCAGGAGTATTACCTGTTGCTTTACCATAAACAACGTTAGAAGTAATTGTTAAGATTGAAGTTGTTGGAAGACTATCTCTATAAGTATGATGAGAACGAACCATATCCATGAATGTTTCAACTAACCAAGTAGCGATTTCATCAGCTCTATCATCATCGTTACCATATTTAGGGAAATCTCCTTCTACTTCGTAATCAACAACTATACCATCTTCATCTCTAATACATTTAACTTTAGCGTATTTGATAGCTGATAATGAGTCAGTAACTACTGATAAACCAGCAATACCTGTTGCGAAGTAACGTTTAACTTCTCTATCATGTAAAGCCATTTGAATTCTTTCGTAAGCATATTTATCATGCATATAATGAATAATATTTAATGCATTTACATAAACACCAGCTAACCAAGACATCATATCAACATATTTAGATTTAACATCTTCGAAGTCTAAGTAATCACCTTCAACTGGTCTATATTTTGGACCAACTTGTTTCTTAGTTTTTTCATCAACACCACCGTTGATTGCATATAATAAACATTTAGCTAAGTTTGCACGTGCACCAAAGAATTGCATTTCTTTACCAACTCTCATTGAAGATACACAACATGCAATTGCATAATCGTCACCATGAGTTACTCTCATTAAATCATCGTTTTCATATTGAATTGATGAAGTTTGAATAGAAGTTTTAGCACAGAATGCTTTGAAGTTTGCTGGTAAACGAGTTGACCATAAAACTGTCATATTTGGTTCTGGTGCAGTACCTAAGTTAGATAATGTGTGTAAATATCTGAAAGATGTTTTAGTAACCATATGTCTTCCATCAACACCAACACCACCGATTGATTCAGTTACCCAAGTTGGATCTCCTGCAAAGATTGCATTATAATCTGGAGTTCTTGCGAATTTTACAATTCTTAATTTCATGATGAAATGATCAATGAATTCTTGGATTTCTTCTTCAGTAAATAAACCTTTCTTTAAGTCTCTTTCTACATAAATATCAATAAATGTAGAAGTACGTCCTAAAGACATTGCAGCACCGTTTTGTTCTTTAACAGCACCTAAATATCCAAAGTATAACCATTGAATTGCTTCTTGACAGTTAGTAGCTGGTCTAGAAATATCGAAACCATATTTAGCTGCCATTTCTTTTAATTCACCTAAAGCTCTAATTTGTTCGCTTAATTCTTCACGTAATTGAATTACTTTAGAAGTCATTCTTTTTTGTGTAGTTGCAAATTGATTTTTCTTATCTTCAATTAATTTGTCAACACCATATAAAGCAACTCTTCTGTAGTCACCAATAATACGTCCACGACCATATCCATCTGGTAAACCAGTGATAATATGAGATGAACGACAAGCTCTCATTTCTGGAGTATATACATCGAATACACCTTGGTTATGTGTTTTTCTGTATTCTCTAAAAATGTAAGAAATTTCAGGATCTACTTTGTATCCATTTGTTTCACATGCTTGTTCAGCAATACGGATACCACCAAAAGGTTGTAAAGATCTTTTGAATGGTTTGTCAGTTTGTATACCTACGATTTTTTCTTTAGATCTATCTAAGTAACCTGCATCGTGAGAAGTTAATGTAGATACAACTTTAGTGTCCATATCTAATACTCCACCAGCTTCTCTTTCTTGTTTAGTTAACTCCATAACTTGAGCCCATAAATCTTTTGTTGCTTGAGTAGGACCAGCTAAAAATGCATCATCTCCATCATATGGAGTATAGTTTAATTGGATGAAGTCTCTTAAATTAACTTCTTTATTCCATTTTCCTGCTTGGAAACCTTCCCATGCATCATTCCATTTTTCTGTAAAAGTCATTTTCTAACCCCCTGTTTAATTTTTCGACTTTATTATAGCACTCTTAATTTATCTGTACAATGAATATTATTCATTTTTTAAATTTTAATTTAAAAAATATTGACAAAACATAAAACTCATGCTTAGCCAATAAAAAAATAGTAAGTTACCTTACTATTTTTTATAATATCTTCTTTAAATCTTCTTCAATTAAAGAAGATTGCTTACCAAAAATCATGGATAACTGATTTGCACCTTCTACAATTCCACTTGCACCTAATTCCTTAATAAGATCTATTTGTACTTTATCATGTTCCTTAATTCCCACAGTTAACTTAGATGGAGAACTTCTTACTTCTGTAACATTGTTTTGACCACCTAATGCTCCTAATAACTTATAACAATCAACAGTAGATGCAGTTGGTTGTTGTAAATCCTTATTTTTAATAAAGCGTGTAAATCCAAAATACAATAAGAGAAGAGCTAAAATAACTCCTATAGCTATAAGTATATATTGAAATTCCATATTTTCACTTCCTTTTTTTATTTAAAGTCTTTCTTTTTTATAGTATACTATAAGATGATAAAAAAAGAAATAACGAAAGAGGGTATTCAATGGAAAAAATTAAAAAGATATGGATTGAACAACCACTCATAATCATATTGATATTATTAATGTGTATTAGCTGTTTTGCAATATTAAATGCTGCTCCATTAATCTCAGATAAAGTTGGAAATCCAGCAACACTTTGGTTAAAGCAAGGTGTATTTTATGTTATTGGCGCAATTATTGTATTTATTATTACACGTGTAGGAAACGAACAAATTTATGATAAGATCTGGTTGATTTACGGAATACTGATAGTATTTCTTGTTATACTTGCAATAGAACATTTTATATTTACAAAGATATGGGTAGGACATCATATTATACCTTTTGTCAATACAGCAGGTGGTGCAACTTCATGGTTTAATTTTCCAGGTTTTAGCTTTCAACCGTCAGAATTTATGAAAATTGCATTAGTCATCGCCCTTGCAAGAATTACTAAAGAATATAACGAATATACACTTATCCCTACATTTGATAGTGAAATCAAATATATCGCAAAATGTATGAGTATAGTTCTTCCAGTTGCTTTACTTGTTTACTTGCAAAATGATTCAGGTGTAGTACTCATCATCATGAGTGGTGTCTTATTTGTATTATTTTCAAGTGGATTACGTGGACAATGGTTTACATTTGGTGTCATTGTCGCTGCAATCATTGTTATTATAGGAACATATTTATTTATATACCAACCTGATATTTTTTCTAAAATTATTAGCGGGCACACTCTTGATCGTTTCTACGGTTGGGTGGATCCTGAAGGTACTGTTGGAAAAGAAGGGTTCCAATTATTTTATTCTTTATTATCTTATGGAACTGCAGGCTGGATTGGTCATGGATTCCAAGCTGTTGTGAAGGTTTTCCCAGAAGCACAAACAGATTTTATTTTTGCTGTTATACTTACAGATTATGGATTTATTGGTGGTTTGATAACTATCGCAACTATAGTTGCTTTAGATATTACTATTTTAAAGATTGGTTTTGAATCTACTGATAATCGTGATAAATCCGTTGTTATGGGAATATTTGGTATGTTGATGTTCCAACAAGTTTGGAATATGTCAATGATTCTTGGTTTATTACCTATTACTGGAATTACTCTTCCTTTTATATCTTATGGTGGTTCATCTTTACTATCATATATGATTGGAATAGGTATGTTTATAAATATGAATTCTCAAAATAACCTTATTAAAAATAGAAACTACTAGAGGCAATCGTGATGATTGCCTCTTTATATATTATTTTACTGGAGCAATTAATACCTTTCCTGTTCCGCGATAAACATTAACCAATCCTTCTCCTGAAGCAGCAGATCCTACTAACGACTTTCCAGCTCTTTCAACAGTAAAATCTAAACTACCAGACCACGCTACTGCTAAATTACCATCAATTTTTAAAACATCATTTTCTAAAGTAATTTCAACTAATTCTTCTCTAGGAGTTTGAGATTCTAAACATACAACTCCTCTACCTTCTATACCTAAATTAAATAAACCTTCATTTCCAGCAACAGTAGATGAAAAATTAGAACGCATGACTGTTTTATGTTTTAAATGAGCTTCACACGCTAAAAACAAACCATCATCTAAAACCACAGATTCATTCCAATCAGCCAAATCTAATAAAACAATATGTTTATAAGTAGGTTCTAAGACAATTTTTCCTGTTCCTTTATATTCTGGCTTAATAGCATCTTCACCAGTTACTGCACCTCTACCAATCTTTTTTACAAAATCTCCAACACCTTTAATACCAGTTGTTGCTTTGACATCTCCTACCATCCATTGCATGGCTCCTGCTTGTAATGTAATTGGAGATACACTTAAATCACAAATCACTTGTTTTTTTCTCACATTCATTGCATCACAATAATATGCCATCATAGCATTTTCAGGAAGGACACTTAAGTCTCTTTGATATTCTATAACTTGAAAAGGACCACATTGATTTAAAACTTTGATATCATCATTATTTGTATAGTTTTCTATTTTAAACATAATCTTCTCCTCCAGATTTCATTATAAATGTTATTCTGTGATTTTCCTACATTTTCTAATAACTTTTATACTTTTTGTAATAGGATGAACAAAAGCAACCATTATACTAGTTAAATCAAACTCACCTAAATCGCCTCCATACAAATCATCACCAACCAAGGCATGGCCTATAGCACTCAAATGAACACGTATTTGATGTGTACGTCCTGTTTCTAAACAGCACTCTATATAAGATTTATGATCAGATGCATAGAGACTTTTATAATGCGTGCAAGCATATTGACCTCTTTTATCAATAATTCTTTGCATTTGTCTCTCTTGTTTATAGATAGGTAAAGTAATCGTTCCTTCTCCTTCTAAACATCCCCCAACATGAACTCTATACTTTCTATAAATATGTGTTATATCTTTGCACATTAAATCGTGAATATCTCTATATTTTGCTACAATCATTAAACCAGATGTTTCTTTATCTAGACGATTAACTAAATGAACAGTTGAATCTAAAGAGATACTTTTATAGTAATAACTTATTGCATTTGCAATTGTCTTATTGATATGACTTCTTGTTGGTATACATGCAATATCTTTTTGTTTATCAATGACCATTAAATAATCATCTTCGTAAACGATTTTCAAAGGAATATCAATAGGTGGAATTAGATTTTCTTCTGGAGGATAAATATAAGACACTTCATCACCAGGATGCAATATATAGCGTACAGTCTGATGATTTCCATTGACCAATATATCCCCTTTCATCTTAATATCTTTTAAAGCTTTTTTAGATATCCCTTTTGAATAAGCAAATTCATCAACACGTATATTATCTAAAGCAATATAACTTCTTTTATACACTTAAAAATGCCCTCTTTAACCTTTCTATAAGCGATACTCTTTTAAATTGTATAAACTGTGCAGCTGTAGATGACAAACGTACATTCACATATTCTACATCTTTCATATCAAATACCATATGATCTATCCCCATCACAGAATTTTCAAAATTCTGTGATTCAAAATGGATTGTATGTGTTCTATCTAATATCAAGGGTGAACCTAAAGAACGATAAGCATTATGATGAATACCTGCTATTTCGCTCAACTGCATGATTCCCATATTTGAATACACTATTGATCCTCCTAAAGATTTATTATATGCTGTTGAACCAGATGAAGTCGATACACATAATCCATTCCCTCTAAATGTTTCTAAAAATTCATCATTGATATAAACATCCAAGACTTGTGAACGCATATTATTTTCTATTCTTAATTCATTTAATGCAATATATGATCCTTTATTTGTTTGAATATCTAATAGACATCTCTTATATGTCTTATAATCTCCACTTTTAATATCTTGAACAAAGTCTTCATATTCATCTTTTTGATAATCAGTTAAAAAGCCTAGTGTTCCTGTGTGTATTCCAATAAATACAACTTTATCTAATTGATTTTGATACTTATGTATACTGTGTAATACAGTACCATCTCCTCCTACACTAATCACTAATTCTGGATTTTTTTCATCATAAATCATAAATTCATCTAATTCTTTTTTTATTTTTTTTGCTAAATCAAAAGAAATCTGATCTTGCTTATTTTCTATTGTATAACGCTCCATATTATCACCATATTTTATTATATATCAATTGAAATATAATTCAATACAAGTTAAAATAACATCGGTGATAATAATGAATGAACATATAGAAATAGAATACAAAATACTTATTCATAACAATACTTTTGAATCGATACTTAATGATTATAAAAAAGACATATTACATGACTATACACAAACAAATTTCTATTTTACGCATCCACTTTTAGAAAAGAATAAATATATGTTAAGAATAAGAGAAAAAAATAATACTTATGAATTAACATTAAAAAGACCAACAAAAAAACATCGTTTAGAAACCAACGTCACCCTTACAAAACAAGAGGCTGAATTATTCTTTTCACATCAAAATATTCAAAATGAAATTACAAACATTCTTCTAGATATGGGAATATCTTTACAAGATCTAAAACAACAATTTTCCTTAACAACACATCGTTATGATATCAAACTAGAAAATGGAATACTTTCTCTTGATAAAAATGATTATCTTGGGGTCACTGATTATGAAATAGAATTTGAAGTTAATGATGAAAATCGTGGCTATCAACAATTCCTCGAGATTATTAAACTCTATCATTTACAATATTCACAAAATTGTGCAAGCAAAATCAAACGTGTTCTTGATGTATACAACAAATCAAATAAAATATAACATCAGAAAAAAGACTTCATTCTTAATTATAAGTAATGAAGTCTTTTATAATATTGATTAAAAACTACTTTTTCATGTCATGATAACTATATCTTATATTTCCATTTCTTCCTTTGACTGTGTGCGCATGTTTTAATGAATTCATAATAGACTCCTCACATGCTTCAATAGCTGCTCGAAAAATCATATCCATATGATTTTCTGGTACTGCTTTTATAGATAGTAAAGTCGATGAATGATTTGGAATACTTTGGGCAGTTGAAAATGCAATTGCAATATCTCCACTACCATTTCCTAGATGTGATCCCAAACGAGAAAGTGGGACACTCATGCGTTTACAGACTCTTTTCAGTTGTCTTGATGTCATAGGGATATCTGTTGCAATAATCATAATAATAGAACCTTTTTCAATATCAGTTGATTGTGTTAATGAATCATTTTTATAAATAAAATCATCATATAATCCAAAATTAGATAAAACCAATACACCTACTGTATATTTATGATTATCTATATTGATTATTCTTGAAGCAGAACCAATTCCACCTTTCATTTGAAAACATGACATACCTTTACCAGCTCCAACATCTCCTTGTTGAAAATGAGTAGAAGCATTTTCAATAGCTTTATATACATGTTCTTCTTGAATGATACATTGTCTTATATCATTAAGATATCCATCGTTACATTCTCCTACAATAACATTAACTGTTCCATTGGTATCTCCTATAGTTTCATCAATAGACAACATATACTTAACCAATGCCTGTTGAACTGTTCCTACACTTAATGTATTTGTAAGTGCTATAGGGCTTTCTAATGTTCCAAGTTCATCTAATTGTATAAGTCCAGTTGTTTTACCAAATCCATTAATAACATGGCTTGCGGCAATCATTTTATTTTGAAACATATTATCATGTCCTGGCATAATGACTGTAACACCTGTTTGAATATCATTTTTAGACAATGTAAAATGTCCTACTCTCACTCCTTCAACATCAGTTATTAAATTATTTATTCCCTTTTCCATATATTCCCTCCTAAACAAAAAGCTATACAGGACAATCCTCTAGCTTTCTTGTTGGTCTTGATAATATTTTTCCTTAATGTTCGTAAATTGAGGGCAAAAATCAATATTTGCACATTCTTGGAGTTTTCTTAATTCTCTTGGTATAAATGCACGAATTTCTTCTGCATTATATCCAACTTGAAAACGTCGTTCATCAATGATAATAGGTCTTTTTAAAATAGATGGGTTTTCTTGTATAAAATGTATTAATTCATTCACTGACATTTCATCTATATCGATTTTATTTTCTTTGATAATTTTAGATCTTTTAGAAATAATATCATCTGTCCCATTTTCACTTCTTTCAAGCAGTTCTCTAAGTTCTCCTTCTCGAAGTAATGTTGAAAAGATATTCTTCTCAACATAAGGAATTTGATGTTCTTTCAACCAAGATTTCACTTTACGACATGATGCACAACTTGGTGCTGTATAAATTCTAATCATTTGCATCATCTCCTTACTTTGTTATTATACATCATTTTTTTTAATTATAAAATATTTTTTCATATTATGATGATAATTTATAACCATTCACATATTTTATGTTGATTTTTATATAGACTGAGCATATAATAAATTTATCAACTAAGAAAGAATAAAGTAGTCTATAGTTTATGAATTTAGAGAACTTGTGGGTGGTGAAAACAAGTCAGAGCTATATATGAATTGGGATTCTGGAGTTGTAGAAGGCATGAGTCTTTTACCGTTATATCGCGTTAAGATAGAGAGCATATGTTATATGAACAAAGGTGGTACCGCGATCATTCGTCCTTTTAGAAGGGCGTTTTTTTATTTTAGGAGGTTAAAGATATGAAAAGAATGTTAAGTGGAATTAAACCAACTGGTAGAGTGACATTAGGAAATTATATTGGAGCTATGAAGCCTTTTGTTTCTTATCAAGATGAATATGAAATGTTCATTTTTGTTGCTAATTTACACTCTATGACGATTTATCAAAATCCAGCTGAATTAAGAAAAAATACAAGAGATTTAATTGCTTTATATATTGCTGCTGGACTAGATCCAGAAAAATGTACATTATTTTTACAATCTGATGTTTTAGAACATGCTCAACTCGGTTGGTATTTAGGTTGTATGGTTTCTATGGGAGAACTTTCTCGTATGACACAATACAAAGATAAAGCTTCTAAAAATGAAGTCATTGGTGCTGGTATTTTTAATTACCCATCACTAATGAATGCAGATATTTTAATGTATGATCCTGATTATGTTCCAGTGGGAGAAGATCAAAAACAACATGTGGAATTATGTCGTGATGTTGCTGAAAGATTTAACTCTCGTTATAGTGAAACATTTAAAATTCCTGAACCTTTAATTGCAAAAGTTGGAGGAAGAATCATGGATTTACAAAACCCTACAAAAAAGATGTCTAAATCTGATGAAAGTGGTAAAGGTTGTATTTATATCTTAGATGATATTAATGTTTCTAAAAAGAAAATCAAGTCTGCAGTCACTGATAGTGATGGTCATATTCACTATGATCCAGAAAATAAACCTGGTATTTCTAACTTATTAGAAATCTATTCTATTATGTCTAATAGATCAATTGAAGACATTGAAAAACAATATGATGGTAAAGGATATGGTGAATTTAAAACTGATCTTGCTGAAATTGTAGGAGCAGAACTAGAAAAAATTCAAGCTCGTTATAAAGAAATCACTACTGGCACATATTTAGATGATATCTTAGAACAAGGTGCTCAAAAAGCAAGAGTTCTTGCACGTAAAAAACTTTCTAAAGTTGAAAGAAAAATAGGAATTACTATTAAAAAAAGATAATCGATTCAAATAATATAATCGTCTAATAGACAGTGCAAAGATTTGCACTGTCTTTTTATGATAATTATATTAAAAATCGGTTATCTTTTTCATTTATTCTTTTTGTACAAGCTCTTTGTATAAGAGTTCATGTATGGATGAGTAACCCTTTTCAAGTTTATGTTTTAAAGCTAAATATTTTTCACTTGGTCCTTCTTCATAAATATGAAATTGATCACATAGTTGAAGAAACAAATCATAATGCATGACAAAAATTTCATCTATGACTTCTTCTAAGCATATTTTCTTCATTCTCTCTTCTCTTGTTAAACCAAATTCTTTTTCATATGCTTCTTCTAATATTTCATATTGGAAAAGCGTATACCCTTCACCAGTTAATAACTGTTTAACATAATCTCTTTGTTTCCAAGTAATTGTTCCTCTGCGATAAATTTCTTTATCTTTAATCTCTATAGCTAAACTATAATGCAGATCGCTGACGATAAAACAACTATCTTCTATATTATCTATTTTCAACTGACAATACATAAAATCATGCATGGATGATGAAGGAATAAGATATATGGGTAAATAATAAAATTCCTGGAATGTGTCATCATCTTGCCATTCATAGGGTTCTAATAATTCTTCATCATTGAATACCCAGTTCACTAAAAACATAATATACCCCCTTGTTTTTATATTATGTTTATTATTCCTTTTTCATTCATAAATATTCTTTTAATAAATATCAAATAGTTGTTTTTCTTTATATTTAAGGTACATTTTTTTGCATTTATCTATTAAACCTTTTTCTTTTAATAAACACATATAATGAACATCTTGCTCATCTATATATGATAGATTAATCCATCTACAATTCACATCTTTTTTATTTTGTGTTGGATAAAGTTCTTGATTATAGACTTGAATAGGCCGCTTATACCCTTTATCATCTGTATGCAAATAAGAATGTATAGAATCTTGTATAATTTCACTATGACCATCTGCATAGTAAAATCTTAAATAGTTTTGATAGTATTCTATAAGTACAATAATATTTTTTCTTAATGGTTGTAAATTCATATCATATCTCCTATCCCTTCTAGCGTATTTATTCTATCACATTTTATAATTTCTTTAAATATAAACCAAATGAAAATATCAGCAAGTCAATTGACTTCGATAGTTTTATAAATATGATAATTCACTAATACAATAAAATAGAAAAGGTGATTTATCTTACAAAAAAAGTACCATAAATTTCTTTATGATACTCTCTCATGTTATTCAGTTACTAAGTTTGATTCAGCCATTTTCATAGCTGCTACATCTTCTCTAATACGACTAAAACTTTCTGCAATATTTAATCCATGATCTCCAATACGTTCGAAGTCAGTAAGGATTTTTGTAAAGACAATACTATTTTCAGCAGTACATTTCTTATTCCCTAATCTTTCTAATTGTTTTTTACCAAATTCTTTTGTAGTCATATCAATGCTATTTTCAATAACATCTACTTTTTCTACAATATCTTTTAATTCATCATAAGATAGAATTTTTAACTCATCAAGGATATTATTTGTAAGTGTACCCATAATAGTAATTTCTTTCATTGCTTCATCAGAGAAGTGTTCATTGTCTTCATGAAGCTTTTTAGCTCTTCCAGCAATATTAACCGCATGATCACCAATTCTCTCTAAATCAGCAGCCATTTTTAAGAATTCACCAATTGATTGTGATCCTTCGATTGGGATTTCTGTAGAGATTGCATTTGTTGTAAATCTTATGATTTCTTTATTTAAGTAATTGATATACTCTTCATTTTTCATGATTTTTTCATATTTTTCATCTTTATAATCAATCATAATATCAAATGCTTTTTTAACATTAGAAGTTGCGACTTCTAACATATTTTGTGTTTCATTGAATAATTGAGTATTTACAATAGCACTTGTACCAATATGGTAATCATTATTGAAGATTCCAAAATCTAAATATCTTAATTTTAATCCTTCTTCTTGTCCACCTTTATCTGGTAAGATTAAGAATGATAATTTCACTAGATATTTACCAAATGGTAATAAGATAATTGTTGTAACAACATTAAATACAGTATGTACATTGGCAATTTGAGCAGGTACATTTGTTGGTGTAAGTGACATCATAAATTGCGCAAATGGTGTTGTCATACTTATAATAACAAAGATAATTGTACCTATAATATTAAATGATAGGTGTATAATTGTTGTACGTTTTGCATTTCTTTCTGTACCTATAGATGCAAGAACAGCAGTAATACAAGTACCAATATTTTGTCCAAATAATACATAAATTGCAGTTGGTAATGTGACAACGCCACTCATTGCAAGAGCCTGTAAGATCCCAACAGATGCTGACGAACTTTGGATAATAGCTGTAAAGACAGCACCAACCAAAATACCAATAAATGGATTTTCAAAAGATGTTACTAAATGTACAAATGTTTGAGATTCTCTAAGTGGCATCATTGCAGTAGACATCATATCCATCCCCATAAATAGAATACCTAAACCAGCAATAATTCCACCATAAGCGTCAAGTTTTTGACTCTTAAAGAATACAATTAAAGCAACTCCGGCAAAAGCCATAATAGGTGCATAAGCAGTCACATCAAGAGCAATCAATTGTCCTGTAATTGTTGTTCCGATATTTGCTCCCATTATGATCCAAACAGCGTTTTCTAGCTTCATTAAACCAGCATTAACAAATCCAACTGTCATAACAGTTGTTGCTGAAGATGATTGGATAAGTGCTGTAATTAATGCCCCAACTCCTACTCCTAAAAAACGGTTTGAAGTTAATTTTTCTAGAATTGTCTTTAATTTGTTTCCAGCAGCCAATTCTAATCCATTAGACATCATTGTCATACCATAAAGGAACAATGCTAAGCCCCCAAGTAATGCAAAGATATTTGATACTTCCATGTTTATCCTCCTATTTTTTACATAGTGAGATTAACATAATCTTTACACAAAGTAAATATTTTTTACATAAACTTAACATTATTGTGAATAACTTTCATATTAAAATACTATTTTACATATATTTACAGAACATAACATGTATTGATCCTTATTTTAAAATAAAAAAAAGGACCCGATCA
>DEPZ01000041.1:0-7723 GCA_002359025.1 Erysipelotrichaceae bacterium UBA3379
TCGAATCCTTTACCTTCTAAATCTTTACCTTCTTCAATATATTTACGAGTTGCTTCTTGGAAATATAATTGACATTCAGTATTAACATTAATTTTAGAAACTCCTAATTCGATAGCTTTTTTAATCATATCAGCTGGAATACCAGTACCACCATGTAATACTAATGGTAAAGTTCCTGTTTCTTGTTGGATAGCATCTAATGCTTCAAAGTCTAAACCTTCCCAGTTAGCTGGATATTTACCATGGATATTTCCGATACCAGCAGCTAAGAAGTCAACACCTAAATCAGCAATCATTTTACATTCTTTAGGATCTGCAACTTCACCTTTACCTACTACACCATCTTCTTCTCCACCAATTGAACCAACTTCTGCTTCTACTGATACACCTTTGCTATGGCATAATTCAACGATTTCTTTAGTTTTTTCAATATTTTCTTCGATTCCATAATGAGAACCATCAAACATAATTGAAGAGAACCCAGCTTCTAAAGCAGCTTTAGCTCCTTCATAGCTACCATGATCTAAGTGTAAAGCAACTGGTACAGTAATTCCAAGTGAATCTACCATTGCACTTACCATTGCAGATACTGTTTTAAATCCAGTCATATATTTAGCAGCTCCTTCAGAAACTCCTAAAATAACTGGTGCTTTTAATTCTTCTGCAGTTAATAAAATTGATTTAGTCCATTCTAAGTTGTTGATATTGAATTGACCAACAGCATAGTGACCTGCTTTTGCTTTATCAAGCATTTCTTTAGCTGAAACTAATCCCATATTTAATTCTCCTTTACTTATTTCTTTACACATATATAATACACTTATTTATAAATAATTTCCATATTTATATTCATTTTATGACAATTAAATCCCTTACATTTCTATTTTAACGAATGAATTGCCTCTTCTAATTGTTCTAATGCACACTTGACTACACTTCGAGGACAGGCAATATTAAAACGCTCAAATCCTTCTCCACCTGTTCCAAAGATATACCCTTCATCTAGCCATAAATTTGCTTTTTCCAACATAAACTGTTCAAGTTCATCTTTATCCATATTTAGACTTCTCATATCAATCCAAATCAAATATAAACCTTCAGGTTTAACAAGATGTAATTCAGGTAATCTTTCTTTTAAGAAACGATCTACATATTCAATATTCCCTTTCAAATATTCAACAAGCTCATCAACCCACTTGTCACCATAAGTATAGGCAGCTTGACATGCATCTAAACCAAAAATATTAGGATTATTGACACCTGACTTATCTTTTTCCTTTATAAATGCATCTCTCATTTCTTTATTAGCAATAATAATATTAGATGTTTGCAGTGCAGCAAGATTAAATGTTTTAGATGGTGCAGTACATATAATACTAAAATCCTTAAATGACTCATCAACATTATAAAAAGGAATATGTGTATATCCAGGATAAATGAAATCCATATGAATTTCATCACTAATGACATAAACATGATATTTTTTACAAATCATACCCATTTGATATAATTCTTCTTTTGTCCATACTTTTCCAATAGGATTGTGTGGATTACATAAAATAACCATTTTAATATCTTGTTCTTGAATTGTTTTTTCAAACAATTCAAAATCAACATCATAATGATGATCCTTATAAATGAGAGGATTTTCCACAATTTCTCTATCATTTAATTTTATAGAAGCATCAAAAGGATAATAGACAGGTTTAAAGATTAAAATCTTATCTTTTGGATTTGTATATGCTCTTACAGCAAGTTTCAAGGCTGTCACCACACCTGGTGTTGTCACAATCCAATCCGTTTCTACTTCAAAATGATGACGACGTTTTAACCATCCTGTAGTTGCATTTAAGTATTCATCACTCACTCCAGCATATCCAAAGATTCCATGTTGGGCACGCTTCATTAAAGCTTCTTTAACTTCAGGTAATGTTTCAAAATCCATATCAGCAACCCACATAGGAATCATTCGTGGATGATTAGCTTTGTCTCCATCATATTTCACACTATTTGTATGTCTTCTTTCTATAATTTTATCAAAATTATACATTATCTTAGCACCTCTTTTTCTTCAAATTCTTTCTTTGAAAAATGAAACAACGTTAAACCAAGAGCCATTGATAAATTCAATGAATCAATATCCTCACTATGAGGAATAAATACACTTTGACCATAGTTTAAATATTCATCATCAAGCCCACTACTTTCATTTCCAAAAATCAATGAATAAGTATGATGTGATTCTACTCGATGTATGTTTTTAGCACCCTTTAACATTAATGGATAAAATTCATGCGATGAATATTTTTGATAATATGTTTCAAAATCTTCATAATATTCAATATTTAAATGAAATATAGCTCCCATTGATGCTCTAATGACTTTAGGATCATAAATATCTACAGCCGGTCTTACAATGACCAATTGATGATATCCAAACCCCAACATAGTACGCATAATTGTTCCCATATTTCCCATATCCATAGGATTCACTAAAACAACATGATTGTCTTCTTGAACTGGACTTTCATATTTTTTAAATATACCTATCGCAAAACAATTGTTTTTTGGACTAAGTTTATCAATTGTTTTATCATGAACATCTATATGTATATGATGTTTTTGACAAAGCTCTTGAATTAATGGATAACCTTTATTTTGTTCAATTGATGAATGAACAACAACTCTTACAACCTGTTCAGGTCTTGTCTTTAAGAGTTCTATTGTTGGAAATACACCTAAAGTATAAGATGTATCATCCGATTTTTTATATATTTTCATACCTCTTCCTCACTTATCATATCTTGTGTATAGTTGATGATTTCTAATGCCTTTTGATAATACTCTTTTGATAAATGCATATCTTTTTGTACATATCTTCCTTCAGCATACAAATCACTAAGAAGTTTACAAGCAGACTCACTATATAATAAAGATGCTTGTTTCAAATAAAGAATACCCTTATCCACATTCTTTTCAAATCCAAATCCATCAAGATACATGAGTCCTAATTCATAAGCACTATCTCCATGTAATAAATAATAAGATAATTCAAAATAATATGCTGCTGATTGATAATCAACACTTATAATTCTACCTTGTTTTAAATATACACCCATCTTATATAAGCATTCCACATGATACTGCAGTGCTCCTTGAAAAAAGACTGCATATGCATTTTCATAGTCAAATCTTTTTTCATATAAAAGCCCTAAATAAAACCTCGCATCTGGCAAAGCTGTTTTTTGTAAATGATTCATCGCTATGTCTTCATCAAAATATCCATATTTACCTAACATATAGATATATCCTAATCTCAAATGACACAAATCATCATCTTTATTTTCATAAAACATCATGGCTTTTTCTATATCTTGTTCTACTCCTAAACCATATTCATACATATAACCTAAATAATAGCTTCCACTATCATCACCATGACCATATAAATATGAAAAAATTTCAAAAGCCTTTTCATAATCTTGTTCTACTCCAAAACCATCATAATATATTTTACCAATAATAAATAATTGTTCATAATTTTGATAATCATAAGCCTCTTGTAATAATTGAGGCATATGCTTCACTTCAAAATAATATCCTACTTCTTTTAACAATATTTCAAAAACAGAAATCATAAAAACTGCTTCATTTTGTTTAATATGTAATGTTTGCGTTAAATAATCCACATATGCATAATAATCAATATCCTCATCAAAAATCATCGCATCAAAAACATATGATTTCATACCTAAAACAACAAGATAACACTCATCTATTAAATCTGGCGCTTCATCATTCAATGCTTGTTCAAAGCGATCTATATCAAAACGAATATTTTCACCATAATAATCAAAGACATTTATGACATCTTGTATAATTCTTATATTCATCATTGATCTTGATTAATATCCTTTAACGTTTTTAACTCTTGTAAAGCATGTTGCTTTAAAGACTCAAAATGATCTTTATCATAATTTGCTCCTTGATCAATATAGTCTAATAATTCATTATACTTTTCTACAATCACTTCATATAAGTGTTCCTTAATAACAAAATCAGATTCACTTTGTGCTTGCATTGTTAATTTATTTAATGATCGATACTGTTCTTTAAACAACAAATCATAATCAATCTTTTTCTTTTTAGAAAACAGACCCATTTATACCCCTCCTTTTTCTCTACTTTTATATTATAGCAATATTAACAACTAAAAGTAAACATGTTATAATAACACGAAAAGGAGGATTTTTATGAAACTTGCATGTCCTAAATGTCATGAAGCACTTATATTAGAAAACAAAACTTATAGATGTAAAAATAATCATTGTTATGATTTAGCAAAAAGTGGATATATCAATTTATTATTAAATCCAGACAAAGCTTGTAATAATCCTGGAGATAATAAAGACAGTCTATTATGTCGTAAAGCACATTTAAATCAAGGATATTATGATGTTATTTTAAATGAAGTCATTTCATATATACAAAAACATCCTTTTGAAAATATGGAAATCTTAGATTTAGGATGTGGTGAGGGATATTATACAGCAGGTATTAAAAAGGCATTTGAAGATGCAAATGTATATGGTTTAGATATTTCTAAAGAAGGTATACAAATGGCTACAAAATACAGAAAAGATATTCACTGGATTGTAGGTAATTCAAAAAATATACCTTTATTAGATCATTCTATGAATGTCATTACTGCATTATTTACAGTTGTTAATAGTGATGAAATCAAAAGATGTCTCAAAGAAGATGGATACATGATTCATGTTACTGCTAATCCCTATCATCTTGTAGAATTTAAAGAACTCATCTATGATGAAGTGAAAGTGAAATCAGATGAGCATATACGTTTACCTTTTCATGTCGAAGAAAGCTATGATTTCAAAAAAACGATTCATTTAAAAAACAAAGAAGATACATTAAATCTTTTAAAAATGACTCCTCATTTTTATCATATCAAAAAAGAAAGAAGACATGTTTTAGATACGCTTAATGAATTTGATGTCACTATAGATATACGTATTACAATTTATAAAGTTAATGAATTATAAAATTCATTATCCTTACATTACCTTTACAATACAATCTCCTATATCTATAGATGATTTCTTTCAATCATTTCATTTATCTAAAAAAACAATCCATCTCTTTAAACAAAATAAAGAGTATACAGTGAATAAAAGATTTGTCTCTTCTTCAACTGTTTTAATCAAAGGTGATAAATTATGTATAAAAGCTTTTCAAGAAGATGATGGTATGTATCCACCATACTATGATGATATAGATATTATTTATGAAGATGATTTTTTATTGATAGTCAATAAACCAGCATTCATGCATGTTTATCCTGATGATCAATCAAAAACAGATTCACTTGCTAATAGAGTGAGTCATTATTATATGAGCCAAGGATATAATATACCTGTTCGTTTTATACATCGCCTAGATTATGAGACAAGTGGTATGGTTATTTTTTGTAAATGTGCTTTTATTCAACCTCTATTGGATTTTCAATTATCTCAAAAATCGATTAAACGAGAATATATTGCTGTTGTAGACGGAACAATCACAAATCACAAATGGCACACTATTGATCAACCTATCGCTAGAGATCGACATATTCAAAATAAAATGCGTGTTGCTAAACAAGGTAAAAAAGCAATAACACATTATCAATGTTTAGCTTCTACAAAAAATATGTCTATCATACAAGTAGAATTAGAAACAGGAAGAAAACATCAAATACGTGTTCATCTTTCATCTGTTTGTCATCCTCTTGTAGGTGATTTGCTTTACAACCAGCCTTCATCCTATATCAACAGACAAGCTTTACATGCTTATAAACTTGAATTGATTCATCCAATAAATCAAGAAAAACTCGTTCTCATCTGTCCTCCACCAAAGGAAATGTTATCATTAATGTCTATGATTGATCCTCAATTATAGACATTTTTTAACATAAAAATGCCGACATTCTCTTACAATAAAGACAATACCGACATTTATGAACATACAAAAACACATACTTTTTGCATTTTATCTTGTAATAGCTTTTTTCAATTGTGTTGTATCTACAAAGCGTGTAGAAAAACTATAATCTTTTTGTGCGTATACAAAACTCATCTTATGATTATAATTAAAGTTTGCTTTTTTCATTTTTCTATAATCTATCATCATTCTTCCAACCATCATGTTCTTTCTACCAATTAAAACAATAGTAGATAGGAAATATCCATAAATAACACTAAGTAACGTTGCAACGTTTAATCCATTTTGGTAGAATATTGGGTCATTTTTAATCAATCCATAAATAAATACACCTACTCCACCAACATAACATACAACAAAAAGGATTGTTAATAGAATATATACGATTTTACCAGCTGTATTAAAACAGAATGTTAATGAATGATCTTGTTTACGACAACGCATGATTGTTACATAGATATTGACGATTGTATAAGTAAACCATAGTAAAATGACAAAGAGAACAACACATAATATTGTACGAATAATTTCAGTCATAGATTTAACTTCCTTTCATAGTTACTATTATACATATATTTTTGACTTTCGTATAGAAGAAATTAAAAATATGTGAAATATCTTTTTTTATAAAAAGAACAACTTCTTATCAAAGTTGTCCTCATACTTATTTTAGAAAGTATATCTTTATTTATTTTCTAAGTAATTCACACAAAGCTTCATCAAACCATCCAATGTATATGAGCTAGCTTCTGCTATATAATAGAAATCAGGCAAATATTCTTCTGGGATAAAAGAGAGTAACTTCTTTTTGACTTCTTCCATATCATTTGTCATAGGCGAACAAATAGCTACTGCATCTGGTCCTACAGTACAAATAGCTGGAAGCAATGATTTTGTTACAAGTTCCAAGACACCTTCTTGACTCCATGCCAATTTAGAACATTCATCAGATAATTGCATACGTCTAATAAAGTATCTTAATTCACCAGCAATTCCATTTTTACCTGTCAAAACAATACCATTAGAAATTATTCCTTGTCCACCTACTCCATATCCGAATGGTTGAGAATGGAAAATAATATTTTTATATTCAGGATGTTCTAAAGAAAAACCTACAACCGCAGCATTTGCATTATTATAAGTTAAAACCTCTATACCATATTTTTTCTTAAATTCTTTTTGAATATCAATAAGTTGTCCATCAGTAGGACTTCTTAATTGTTTTTCTTCATTAACAATACCAGGAGTTGCTATACCAATCATATCAATATATGAATGCTTTAATAAAATAGTATCAATAATATCATATAAATCATAAATATTCATTGATGGTTTGATAATTAAATTTTGATCAATAATTTCACAATGTTCACATAAACGATAATAAATACGTGTTTGAGCTCTATTTGTTAAAATAACAAGTGATAAAATACGTTTTTCATATTCTATACAATGTATTTGTTTTTCTTGAATATTTTGATTCTTTTCAGCATTAAATTTTTCCATTTCTTCCTGTAAATATTTAATCGCTCCTAAAGCATCATAAGAAGCAAATGTTGCTGTTGGAATCTGTAAAACAAGCTTTTCAGGCAAACTCTTTTTTAAACGATTTAACATATAGCCTATTTGTGGGGCAATAAGCACAACATCATATTTCTCCACTTCTTCATATATACTTATATATGAAACAGCCTCAAAATGATAATCCAATCCTAACATATTA
>DEPZ01000041.1:7741-9057 GCA_002359025.1 Erysipelotrichaceae bacterium UBA3379
CTATTTAAGTTTTCAGCAAACATTGATGTTGTTAATCCAGCAGAACATGATAAAAGAACTTGTAAAGTTTTTTCATCTTTTAAACCAATTAAAGTTTCTACCATTTCATCATATAATTGTTTGGCATGATCTTCATCATTCAATTCAAAATGAAGATAAAACTTTGTAGAATCATCTTTTTTAGAAACAATAGAAAATCCAACAATTGTACTCTCTTCAATAACAGTAAATGTAATAGATGCTTCACCATATTCTGTAATTAATTTTATCAAATGTTCATTCTCTACAACAATCTGATAATCTTCATTATGATGTTCCTTTATCCATGATTGAAAATCAAACGTGAAAGCTTTTCTATCCTCTTCCATAATTATTCCTCTTTTCCTATATATCTTTACTCTTATTTTATCATTCACATATCAAAACATCAAAAGAAATCAGACAAACAAAAAAACAGGAATTTTCATCCTGTTTCTATAAAAAACTCTCTCCACTTATATATCTAAATCTTCCCCATTTGTTTGAATAACTTTTTTATACCATTCAAATGATTTTTTAGGATATCTTATTAAACTTCCTCCTTGTTCATTTGCATCTACATATATAAAACCATATCTTTTCTTCATTTCTCCTGAACTTGCACTTATTAAATCTATACATCCCCACGTTGCATATCCTATTAAATCAACTCCATCAATCAATATAGCATCTTTCATAGCTTGTATATGATCTTTGAGATATTGAATGCGATAATCATCTTGAATACAACCATCTTTTATTATGTCTGTTGCTCCCAAACCATTTTCAACAATAAATAATGGTTTTTGATAACGATCATAGAGAGTATTCAATGTAATTCGTAGTCCTAATGGGTCTATTTGCCAACCCCATTCACTTGATTTTAAATAAGGATTTTCTAATGAAGCAAAGATATTTCCTTTTCCATTAGGCATTAATGATTGATCAGCAGTTGCAACCATACTATTATAATAAGAAAATGACACGAAATCGACAGTTCCATTTTTTAAAATATTCACATCATCTTCTTCCATCTTAATAACAATTCCTTCTCTTTCTAATTGTTTTAACCCATATGATGGATAATATCCCCTCACTTGAATATCAGTAAAATAATAATTATCACGATCTCTTGTTATAGACTCCATCACATCATTGGGATGACATGTATGGGTATAGGCTTGACCTGCTGCTAACATACATCCTACTTGATAATTAGGATCGATGCCATGAGCCAATTGCACTGCTAGAGCACTGGCAATTAATTCATGATGTGTTGCTTGATAAGACACTTCTCT
>DEPZ01000017.1:0-5814 GCA_002359025.1 Erysipelotrichaceae bacterium UBA3379
TGCTCTACCGACTGAGCTATTCAAGCGTCTCTCATTAGTGCTCATATATAATAGCATACAATAAGCACTAATGCAACATATTTTTTCAATTTTTTTAATTTTATTTTAATTCTCCATCTCTACCCCAATGATCATATTCTTCAATAGTTAAATATTGCTCACTTACAGGTATTTTAGTAATACTTTCTACTTCTTTCATCAAAGCTTTTACAAATTTTTGTTTACTTTCTAAATCAAGATGATGGAATAATTGGCATTCAATTTTCATACAATCTGTATCTTTTCCTCTGAAATACATAATTTGTTTATCTTCAAAATGAAGCATCAAATTCTCTTCAGTTTTATTTGGTAAAAGAGTAATGATTTCTCCTAATTGTTCTTTTAATTTCTTTTCTTGACTTAATGTTAATGTTTTATTTGTAGTAAATGAAATAAATGGCATTTCTATTTTTCCTCCTTATGCATTTTATATGTTAAATCTCCTAAGATTTTAACACCTTTTTTAATTTTTTCATCTGTAGGTGTAGAAAAATTCATTCTAAAACTTTGACATTTTTTACCATCATCATCTAAGAATGCATTTCCTGGCACAACAGCTACCTTTTGTTCAATAGCCTTTTGAACAAATTCAAGCATATCCACATCATCAGGTAATGTTACCCATATAAACATACCACCTGTTGGATGAGTATATTGAACATCTGGATGAAAATATTCTTTCATATATGACAACATCAACTCACATTTATTTTTATAAATTTGTCGAATTATATGAATATGTTCTTCCATGTCATAATCATTTAAATAATGAGCCATAACTTTTTGTGCCCATAAATTTGTATTCACATCATTTGCTTGTTTAGCAACTGTAAATTTTTCTATGATTTCTTTTGGTGCAATACAACATGCTACCCTCATACCTGGAGCTATGATTTTAGATAAGCTTGCTGCATAAATAACAACCCCTTTATCATCAAGTGATTTTATTGATTGAATAGGTTTTCCTTCAAACAATAAATCACCATAAGGATTGTCTTCTAAAATCAATACACCATATTTATATGCAAGTTCTAAGACTTTTTTTCTTGTTTCTAATGACATTGTCATTCCAGTAGGATTTTGAAAATTAGGTATCAAATAGATAAACTTCACATTATCATTAGTGACTAGTAAGTTTTCTAATGATTCTAAGTCTAAATCTCCATTTTTATACTCTACCCCTTTTAATAAGGCACCTACTGATTTAAATGAATTTAAAGCACCTAAGAAACTAGGATTTTCGCAGATAACGATATCTCCTTCATTACATAGACATTTTGCTGCAAATTCCATAATTTGTTGAGAACCTGAAGTAATCAACACCCTATCATTCTCTTTTGTAACATTTTCATGTCTATTAAAAAAATGTGTAGCTGCTTCTATCAACTCTTGATCACCTTCAGTAATTCCATATTGAAGAACACTAATAGGATCATCTTTTAGTATTTTTGCTGAAATATCTTGAATAGCTTGTACAGGAAATGCTTCTGTAGAAGGATTTCCTCCTGCAAAACTCATCATACCTGGTGAGGCAGTTGCTTTTAAAATTTCTCTAATCGCTGATGCTTTCACACTTTCCATTCTATGACTGAATTTATATTCCATATTCATTCCCCTCCTTTGGCAGAATTATACAACAATTTCATCATAAAATCGAGTCTAAGATATTTTTACATACTCTCTTAATTGTTTTAATTTTTCAATACTTTCTTGTGTAAATATTTCTTCTGGATCACTTGCGCCTTCACTTGCTAACATAACTAGTGATATCCATATAAGTACATTATAAATATTAATTACTTTATTATCTTTATAGTTTTCTACTCGCTCTCTTGATAACCATTCAATCTCTTTAAGATGACCTTCTACAAAATCATCCAATTCATTTATATAAGTATATCCCATATAATGAAAACGTTGAATTAATCTTGATTGTGATATAAGTTCTGCATCTCTTTCAAATTTAAATTGATATTCTGTATGTAATTTTTCTAAAATATCATTTATTTTAGGAGAAGTATTAACATATTGTATTAATGAATTGACATTGATATCTGTTTTTAATACTTTTTCTATATGAATAATACCTTTATTATATTCATCAACTTCTCTTGCAATCTCTACAAATTCTTCATCTAACAACTCTAATGCAGCTGATAGTCTTGTTAAACGTCTTCTAATATCCTTAGGTATTTCATATTGAGATTTATATCCTAACCCGTGTTCAATCTCTGCCCATGAATGTTGTAATGTTGTACGTATTTGTAATTCAAAGATAATATCTTTGTATTCTGAATATTCAATCAATTGACTTCTTTCATTATTAAACTTTATTAATAAATGTAAAGAATTATATCCAAAATCTATTCTATCTTCATAATTCTTTTTACGTTTATCTGTATACTCAATAATATCAAAATTTTCTTTAACACATTCATAAATTCTATCAACATCATCTTCAAATAAAGTAATAATACGACAAGCAACAACATCAGTAATTTCACTAATATCACTATACTTATTCTTATATGTAATTTTTTTCATTAATGCATTCTCGCTTTTAATACGAATTGCCATATTAGAAATACGAAAATGATGTGTATCAATAATGCGCTTAAAGATATCTTCAATATCATGTTTCAAAGATCTATATATTTCTTGATTATCATGGTATTGTTTGATTATCTTTTTCGCTGAATTATGCATAAAATCACCCCATAGTTTCATTATAGTCCTCATATGTGAAATATTCGTGAACTCTCTACAATTAATTATAGCACAAAAAAGTCACTACACGTGACTTTCTTGTATATTCTTTCCTTTATAATGTACATAAATGATACCTATGATCCCTGCAATAATAAAAGCAATAGAAATAAGTTGTGCTGTTCTTAAAGGACCAATCATCAAACTATCTGTTCTCAATCCCTCTACAAAGAACCTAACAATTCCATAAAGTACAAAATAACTAAAGAACTGTACACCCTCATGTTTTGCTAATTTCTTAATCACAAAAATAATAAGTAAAAATGCAATTATATTACCTAAAGACTCATATAAAAATGTAGGATGATGATAACTACCAACAATAAACATATTTTGAATAATAAAATCTGGTAGGTGAAGTGACTCTAAAAACTGTAAAGATACACTTCCACCAAATGCTTCATGATTAAAAAAGTTACCCCATCTACCACACGCTTGAGCAATTAATACACCAGGCATAATCGCATCACCAGCTTGTAAAAAAGGAATATTTCTTTTCTTAAAAAAGAAATAACTATAAATCAATCCAGCAAAAATTCCACCTTGTATCGCTAATCCTCCATGCCATATAGCAAATATCTCGATAGGATTATTCATATACAACTCATCAAACATAAAGATCACATACCAAATACGTGCTCCTATAATTCCAACAAACAACAAAACAATAAAATAATCAGATAATATCTCTTTATCATAACCCAATTGTTTAAAACGATATTGACCAAGTAAATAAGCAATACATGCTCCAACTAATATACAGACTGCATACCATTGGATATGTATATTCCCAATAGTAACAAAAGTACTAAAATCTTCAAAAAAATGCATAATTAAGACTTACTCTTAATATTCTCTAATATTCTATTAACAAACTCTTTACTTGAATCAAAACCAGAATCTTTTAATTGCATATTCATAACTGCTGCTTCAATAATCGCAGACATACTTCTTCCACCAGTTACTGGGACAACAATTTTAGGAATATCTACTCCTAAGATATCTTCTGTAACATCATCTTCTTCAGCCCCTATTCTTGTATATTCACGAGAAGGTAGCCATCTATCTAATTGAATAATTAAATCTACACTATTTTTCTCTAATACAGAAGCAACACCAAACATCTTAGAAACATCTATAACACCTATGCCTCTAATCTCTAATAAATTCTTTAAGACTTGAGGTGCTTTTCCAACAATTCCTTGTCCTATATGATATAACTCTACTGCATCATCCGCAATCAATAAATGCCCTCTTTTAATTAACTCTAAAGCAATTTCAGATTTACCAATACCACTATCACCCCTAATAACAACACCTTTACCATAGATATTAAGGAAAACACCATGTATAAGTGTTTCAGCTGCCAAAGCAACATCTAAAGAACCTGTCAAATCAACAGATACTCTTCCTGTTGCTTGATGTGTTTCAAAGATTGGGAAATTTCTTTTTAAAGCTATATTCTTTAAGATTTCAGGACATTCATACCCTTTTGCTATAATGATGCATGGTGTTTCATCATTCGCAAGCTTAGAGAAACAAGCAAGTTGGGATTCCTTGCTCATTTCCTTAACAAATGCCATTTCTTTTTCACCAAATAAAATAATTCTTCTAAAATCAGTATGTTTAAAAAATCCTGCCAATTCAAAACCAGGTCTATTTAAATCAGCTACAAAGACTTCTCTTTCTAAAGACTCTTCGTCTCCAGAAATTTGTTGAAATGAAGGTGACTTCAATAATTCCTTTAACTTGATTGATTTACTCATATTTATCCTCCTACGATTCTAGCATCTTTTTAAGAAAACGTCCTGTATGACTCTTTTCATTTTTTGCAACTTTTTCAGGTGTCCCTGATACAACAATTGTACCACCATTATCTCCACCTTCCAATCCTAAATCAATAATATGATCAGCAACTTTAATCACATCTAAATTATGTTCAATTACAATCACAGTATCACCTTGATCAACAATACGATTTAATACATCGATTAATCTTGCAACATCATGACTATGCAATCCAGTTGTTGGTTCATCTAATATATAAACTGTTTTACCAGTTGCTTTCTTTTGAAGTTCACTTGCTAATTTTACACGTTGAGCTTCTCCTCCAGATAAAGTGGTTGCACTTTGGCCTAATTTGACATAGCCTAAACCAACATCATTGATCGTTTGTAATTTGGATTTAATACGTGGAAGATTATCAAAAAATTCTATAGAATCTTCAATTGTCATTTCTAAAACATCATAAATATTTTTACCCTTATATTCAACTTGTAATGTTTCTTCATTATATCTTTTTCCACCACATTCTTCACATGGAACATAGACATCTGGTAAAAAGTGCATACTTATACGTTTCACTCCATCACCTTGACAAGCTTCACATCTTCCACCTTTGACATTAAATGAGAATCTTCCTTTATCATACCCACGCATCTTAGCTTCTGGTGTTTTCGCAAACAAATCACGAATATCATCAAAAACTCCAGTGTAAGTTACAGGATTAGAACGTGGTGTTCTTCCAATTGGATCTTGTGAAACATCAATTAATTTATCAATATTTTCTAAGCCTAATATTTCTTTATGAGCTCCTGGTTTTTCTTTAGAATGATATATTTTGGCACGAACTGCTTTACATAAGATTTCATTAACCAAAGTAGATTTCCCACTTCCTGAAACACCAGTGACACAAATAAACTTACCTAAAGGAAACTTCACATTAATATTCTTTAAGTTATTCTCTTTTGCACCTTTTACTTCAATAAATAAACCATTTCCCTTTCTTCTTTTCTTAGGCACAGGAATACGATATTCTCCAGATAAATACTTACCTGTAATAGAATGAGGGTTATGCATAACTTCTTCTGGTGTTCCAGCAGCAATGACCTTACCACCATGAACACCTGCACCCGGACCAATATCAATAATATAATCCGATGCACGCATTGTATCTTCGTCATGTTCTACAACCAAGACACTATTACCTAAATCACGCATATTACATAA
>DEPZ01000017.1:5917-21301 GCA_002359025.1 Erysipelotrichaceae bacterium UBA3379
ATTTGTGTTGCTAGACGAATACGTTGAGCTTCTCCTCCAGATAAACCACCAGCGCGTCTAGATAGAGTTAAATAACCTAAACCAACATCATTTAAGAATGTTAATCGATCTTTAATTTCTTTAATAATCAAACGCGCAATCTTAGCCTCTGTTTCATTTAACTTTAATTCACTAATAAATTCTAAAGCTTTTTCAATAGATAAATCAGTAAACTCACTAATATTCTTACCACCTACAACAACACTTAATACTTGTTCATTTAAACGTTTTCCTTGACATGTAGGACATGTATGTTCAGCCATAAATGAAGCATACCATTCTTTAGACCAAGCCGAAGATGTTTCTTCATATCTTCTTTCTATCAATGTTTTAATTCCTTCAATATATTTTGTTGTTTTAGATACATTTCCAGAACTTGATTGAATAGAATATGTTATAGGTCTATCTGAACCCTTTAATATAATATTCAATTCTTTTTTTGTAAAATCTTTTAAAGGCTTATCTAAATCAATATTATATTCATTACATAATACAATAAATCTTTGCCATTCTATACGATCTGTTCCTACAGAAGTCTTAAAATAACGTATACCACCTTCATTAATACTTAATGATTTATCTGGTATCAATAAATCAATATCAACTTCATTTTTAACACCGATTCCCTTACAGTCAGGACAAGCTCCTAGTGGATTATTAAATGAGAATAATCTTGGTTCTAACTTTGGTACACTAAATCCACAATAAGGACATGCAAGATGTTGAGAGAATAATTTTTCAGTCTTCTCATTTAAATTCTCAACAATCGCTTCTCCACCAGTAAGTTTTAATGCTGTTTCTAAAGAATCAGCCAATCTTGAACGATATCCTTCTTTTTTAATAATTCTATCGACAATCACATCTATATTATGTTTTTTATTTTTATCAAGATTGATTTCTTCTTCTAAAAGATGCATTTCACCATCAACTTTAACTCTAATAAATCCATCTTTCATTAATTGTTCAAACAAATCCTTATGTGTTCCTTTTTGATTCTTACACATTCTTGCAAGGACTTGCAATTTTGTTCCATCTTCAAATTTATCAATTGTATCTACCATCTGCTTAATTGTTTGAGATTCAATTAATACATGATGTTCAGGACAATAAGCATGCCCTACCCTTGCATATAACAATCTTAAATAATCAAATATTTCAGTCACAGTTCCAACTGTAGAACGAGGATTGTTTGAAGTCGTTTTCTGATCAATAGCTATAGCAGGTGATAAACCATCTATACTATCAACATCCGGTTTTTCTACCCCACCTAAAAATTGTCTTGCATACGCACTTAAAGACTCTACATAACGTCTTTGTCCTTCCGCATAAATGGTATCAAAAGCTAAAGATGTTTTCCCACTTCCAGATAAACCAGTCATAATAACAAGCTTATCTCTAGGTATTTCTACATCTATATTTTTAAGATTATTGACTCTTGCTCCTTTGATAATAATTTTATCTTTATTCATACTTCTTCTTCAAACTCCTTATGATTTGTTTTTCACTATAACCCTGTAATCCTAGATCATATGCTTCATCTAACATCTCTTTAAAATCTTTACCAGGTAAAAATCCATGTTCTATCAACATTTTCCCATCAACCACAGGTTTATAAGCACTTACTCCTAATCTTAACATCTTATCTTGAATAAAATCCCAAAAAGCATCATATTGTTCATATGCTACTTTTCCCCTACCTAACTTATCACAACAACTGATCCAAATCAAATCATTTAATGAAACTTTTCCTTCTATCTTCTTTAAGAACCTTAAATAAGATAAATCCTTAGCTTGATGTCTTGCCATATTCATTAAATGCATATGATACATAATCATTGTTGATATATATTGTCTTTGTTTTTTTGATTGTATCAAATCAACATGTTTAAACACTTTCACTCCCGCCTCATTATGTTGAGGAGCACTCCCTTCTTTCGTTGTAACAAGGGGTTTACCTATGTCATGTAATAAACATGACCACATAAATTCTAATGGCTGATCCACCTTATATCTTGTTAGAGCACCTATATCTACAACCAACATTGTATGTGTAAACACATCTCCCTCTGGATGATAGTCTAATCGTTGCATAGTTGAAGTCAATGCTTGTAGATAATCAGGTAAAGCTCCAATATCTCTTAAAAAGTAAAAACCTAAAGACGGATGTGAAGACATCAATATCTTACAATACTCCTGATATACTCTTTCCTTCGATAAATGCTTTAACATTCCTTTTTCAACCATAGCCTTACATAACTCTTGTGTAGAAGAATCTACTTTCATTTCAAAACGTGACATAAATTGCGCTATTCTTAAAACACGTAAAGGATCTTCTACAAATGTTTTTTCACACACATGTTTAATCACTTTATTTTGAATATCTTCTTTTCCATGCACAAGATCAACAATGCATTGATTTTCATAATCATACATCAATGCATTCATTGTTAAATCTCGTCTTAATATTGCTTTTTCTATAGGCAAATCAGGATCAACAATCACTTCAAAATCTTGATGTTTATCCCCTGTTTTCTTTTCAATACGTGGCAAAGCAAAATCATAACCAGGTAATGTATCCAATTGCATAATTGCAAAACTTTTACCAAAAGTAGCAACATGTCCATATTGACTCAATATATCTTGTAATTGTTGATAAGAAAGATGATAGATTTCTACATCTATATCTGTATGAGAAGTGTACCCTAACACTTCATCACGTACACTTCCTCCTACAATATAGACCTTTCCACCATGTTTAATAATATCTTGAAAGATTGTATGAGACAGAGAATTGAACTGCATTATTTTTCACCTTTCAATTCCATAATAATATCTCTAAGTTCCATCGCACGTTCAAAGTCTAAGACTTTAGCTGCTTGTTTCATTTCTTTTTCTAAATCTTCAACAAGTTTCTTTTTCGCTTTCTTATCAGCTTTCTTACCTTTTTCAATAAATGAAGATGCTTCATCAATTGTTTCTTTTCCATGTATAACATCTCTAATTTCTTTTTTAATTGTTTGTGGGATAATATGATGTTCTTTATTATAAGCTTCTTGTATTTCTCTACGACGACTTGTTTCATCTATCGCTTTTTGCATAGATTCTGTTATATTATCCCCATACATAATGACTTTCCCATTTGCATTTCTCGCTGCACGTCCAATTGTTTGAATTAAAGAACGTTCACTACGTAAGAATCCTTCTTTATCAGCATCCAAAATACATACAAGTGAAACTTCTGGTAAGTCCAAACCTTCTCTAAGTAAGTTAATACCAATCAAGACATCATATTTTCCAATTCTTAAATCCCTTAAAATTTCTGTTCTTTCTAATGTCTTTGTATCCGAATGAAGATAAGCCACTTTTAAACCAAACTCTTTTAAATAGGCTGTTAAATCTTCTGCCATACGTTTTGTTAGAGTGGTAATTAAGACTCTTTCTTTTTTATCAATTCTCTCTTGTATTTCACTAATAATATCATCTATTTGATTTTTTGTTGGTCTCACTTCGATAATAGGATCTAATAACCCTGTTGGTCTAATAATCTGTTGTGCAACTTCACCATGTGTTTTTTCTAATTCATAATCACCTGGAGTGGCAGAAACATAGATAACTTGATTAATAATCTTTTCAAACTCTTCAAATCGTAATGGTCTATTATCTAATGCACTTGGCAAACGAAAACCATATTCTACAAGTGTTTCTTTACGACTTCTATCACCATTAAACATCCCACGTATTTGTGGTAACATAACATGACTTTCATCTATAACCATCAAAAAGTCATCTGGAAAATAGTCAATCAATGTATAAGGTCTTTGTCCTTCACGTCTACCATCAATATGACGAGAATAGTTTTCAATACCAGGACACATTCCAACTTCTCTTAACATTTCTACATCATGTCTTGTACGTTGATCCAATCTTTCATATTCTAATGGTTTCATATTCTCTTCAAAGTATTTTAATCTATCTTTTAATTCTGCAGAGATTGTATCACAAGCTCTTAACATTTGTTCTCTTTTTGTAACATAGCCATAAGCAGGATAGATTGTATATGTATTATAACTTCCTAATGTTTTTCCTGTTAAAGGATCCACTTCACTGATACGTTCAACTTCTTCTCCAAATAATTCAATACGTATTAACCAGCTTTCTGTATGTCCTGGAACAATTTCTATCACGTCACCACGAACTCTAAATGTTCCTTTAGATTGTTCTATATCATTTCTTTGGTATTGTCTATCTACCAAATAAGTAAGTAATTCTTTACGATCTATTTCTTGACCTACTCTTAATGAAAAGATCATTTCTTTATACTGTTCGGGATTACCCAAACCATAAATAGACGCTACAGAAGCCACAACAATAGTATCTCTTCTTTCTAAAAGAGAATTCATAGCTGCTGATCTTAACATTTCTATCTCATAGTTTGTTTTCGCATTCTTGTCTATATAAGTATCACTTTTTGGAATATAAGCTTCTGGTTGATAAAAATCGAAGTTAGAAACAAAGTATTCTACACGATTTTCAGGAAAGAATTCTTTTAATTCTGAATACAATTGTCCAGCCAAGGTTTTATTATGGGCTAAGACAAGCGTTGGTTTGTTCACTCTTGCAATAACGTTAGAAACAGTAAATGTTTTCCCCGTTCCAGTTCCCCCTAAAAGAACTTGTTCTTTTTTTCCTTCTTGTATACCTTTAACCAATTGATCAATAGCTGTTGGTTGATCTCCCATTGGAGAATATTCAGATACAAGTTTAAATTGTTCCATATTTTCACCCCTTACTTTATTAAACTGACTGCTTTTTGATAAACACTATCTTCTAAATGATAAATATGATAAGTTAATGCACTTAATAATATTGTGGCATCATTTTTTTCATATATACCATTTACTGTTAAACCATAATCCTTTTCAAATGCTTTTAATGCTTCTTCTGTCTTTTTAGAAAAATATCCATCTTCTCTATCAACTTGATATCCTAGTTCCTTTAACATTTCTTGCATAGATAAAACATGATTATCAACATCATCATAGCGATAATCTTCTTTCATAGAAGTTATCTTAAAATCATCTAATGTTGTTGATTCAACAGGATAATCAGGTTCTATACCTTTTTCATTAATCCAAGTATCATGTGGTGTTAACCATTTGGCATTTGTATATTTTACAACTGATGAATTAGATAAAGTATGTTGAACTTGTGCTGTTCCTTTACCATATGTTGTTTCACCAATAATCTTATATCCTAAGTTTTCTTTTAGTGATGCACTCATCACTTCTGATGCACTGGCAGTATTGTTATCGACTAATATAAATCCATTTGTAAAAGTATATTTATCTTGTTGACTTGCTTTATAAACCTTTTCACTTTTATCTTTATATTGGACTTTAAACATGATTGACCCTTCTGGTAAAAAGAAATTCAATATATCCGTAGCAGCATTCAAATAGCCACCACCATTTCCTCTTAAATCTATAACAATATTCTCTATGCCTTTACTTTTAAACGCTTTTAATCCTTCTTCTATCAATTTAGCAGTAGAATCACCAAATGTAGTGATACCCAAATATCCTACTTGATCCCTTATTTCATAATTCACAGATGTTTCTACGCTTCCTCTTGCACAGACAATATCTTGACTCTTTCCATTTCTAAGTATCTTCATAGAAACCTGTGTTCCTCTTTCACCTTGTATTGTATTTTTAATCTTATCAGAACTATATCCTGCAATAGATGTTCCTTCTACATGAGTAATGATATCCCCTTGAAGAAGTCCAGCTTTATTAGCAGGTGTCCCTTTATAGACATCCATAATTAATGCCCCTGCATCTATTTGAATAAAGGTTACACCTATTCCCTCAAAAGATCCATTAATACTTGTTGATAAATCTATAGCATCCTGTGAAGACAAATAACTTGTATGAGGATCTTGTAAAGCTAAGATCATACCATTTAACATACGCTCTTCTACAGACATATCACTATCTGTCGTATCTAGAAAATCATTTTCTATTAAATTCCCTACTTCTTCATATATATTAGATGATCCTTTACTTACAAAAGGAAACTTACCTTGAGAATAAATATAACCTCCACACGCTCCTAATACAAGACATAAGATACATACAAATATATATATTGGTTCTTTTTTTAATCTTTTCTTTCTCTTACGTTCAAATTCAAAATTTTCCATAACCTGCACCTCATTGTACTATTCTAACACAAATAGAAGTCTCTTGCATTACTTTCAAAAAAAAGAAAAGCATCAAAGCTTTTCTAAATATTTTTTAATACATTGATGTGTTTCATCACTCACAACATGTTCTAAACGACATGCATCTTCTTCTGCTTGTTTTCGACTCACGCCTACACGCACAAGAAATTCTGTAAAGTCAAGATGACGATTATAGATATTTTCTGCATGTGCCTTCCCTTTATCTGTAAAATCTATATAGCCTCTATTATCCACTGTAATATAACCTGATTCTTTTAAGAGTTTGATAGCTCTTGAAACACTTGGTTTAGAAAAGTTCATTTCATTTGCTATATCAATTGATCTTACATACTCATTCTTATCTTTTAGTCTTAATATCGTCTCTAAATACATTTCACCAGATTCATGTAAATCCATAATATTCACCTCGTTTTTATATTACCACAAATATAAGCTATTTTATAGCATTTTTATCCTAACGCAACATCTAATACCATCATCACAACAAAGCCTACTGCAAACCCTATTGTTGCAATATTACTATGTTCTCCTTCAGATGCTTCAGGTATCAATTCTTCTACAACAACATACATCATTGCCCCTGCTGCAAAAGCAAGTAAATAAGGTAAAACTGGAACAATAAATTTAGATAATAATATTGTAAGAACAGCTCCTATAGGTTCTACAATACCTGATAATGTTCCATAAACAAATGCTTTAGGTTTAGACATCCCTTCACTTCTTAAAGGCATAGAAATAATTGCTCCCTCAGGAAAGTTTTGAATGGCTATTCCGATAGCCAAAGCAATAGCCCCCATCATTGAAACCTCTGAATGTCCCATCACTGCACCTGCAAAAACAACACCAACTGCCATACCTTCAGGAATATTATGTAATGTCACTGCTAAAACGAGCATTGTTGTTTTCTTAAGTTTTGATGGAGCCCCTTCTGTTTTATTATCCAAATGCATATGAGGAACAATATGATCCAATAACAATAAAAAACCTATCCCCAATAAAAAACCAATGGCCGCTGGTAAAAATGCCAACTTCCCTAAACCATCAGACATATCAATCGCTGGTATCAATAATGACCATACAGATGCAGCAATCATAACTCCAGAAGCAAAACCTAGTAATACCTTCTGTACAAAATCACTCATCTTTTTAGCCATAAAAAATACACACGCTGATCCTAATGTTGTACCTAAAAAAGGAATTAAAATTCCCATAATAACCGATGTATTCATACTACACTGCCTCCCTTATTGGTCTATCTTACTATATCCTACTCTTTTAATCAATGCATATGCACTTAAAAGACAAAAACCGCATATAAAAAGAGCCTTATCAAAGATAAGACTCTCATATAAGTTCAATTATTTGCTTAATTCAGCGAAATATTTGATTGTTCTAACCATGTTAGAAGTGTATGAATTTTCATTATCATACCAAGCAACTGTTTGAACTTCAGTAGTTCCATTATCTAATGGTTTAACCATAGTTTGAGTTGCATCGAATAAAGAACCTTGAGTAATTCCGATAATATCAGAAGATACTAATTGTTCTTCAGTGTATCCAAATGATGGAGTTTGAGCTGCTTTCATAGCTTCATTTACTTGTTCAACTGTTACTTCACCTTCAACAACTGAAGTTAAGATAGTAGTTGATCCTGTAGGAACAGGTACACGTTGAGCTGAACCGATTAATTTACCATTTAATTCTGGGATAACTAATCCGATAGCTTTAGCTGCACCAGTTGAGTTAGGTACAATGTTTACAGCAGCTGCACGAGCTCTTCTTAAGTCACCTTTTCTATGTGGTCCATCTAATACCATTTGGTCACCAGTGTAAGCATGTACAGTTAACATGATACCTGATTTGATTGGAGCTAATTTGTTTAAAGCATTAGCCATTGGAGCTAAACAGTTAGTTGTACAAGAAGCTGCTGAAATAATTGTATCTTCAGCAGTTAAGATGTTTTCGTTAACACCAAATACTACTGTTGGTAAGTCATTTCCTGCTGGTGCAGAGATAACAACTTTTTTAGCTCCTGCATCAATATGAGCTTGAGATTTAGCTTTAGAAGTATAGAAACCTGTACATTCTAATACTACATCTACACCTAATTCTCCCCAAGGTAATTTAGAAGCATCAGCTTCTGCATAGATTTTGATTTCTTTACCATCAACAGTAATTGATCCTTCTCCAGCTTTTACTGTATCTGCTAAAGCATATCTACCTTGAGCTGAATCGTATTTTAATAAGTGTGCTAACATTTTTGGATCTGTTAAGTCGTTGATTGCTACAACTTCATATCCTTCAGCACCGAACATTTGTCTGAATGCTAGACGTCCAATACGTCCGAATCCATTAATTGCTACTTTTACTGCCATTTTTCTGACATCCTCCTTGATTTATTTTATGCCTATATTATAGTCTACCTCTTCAAAGAAATCAATAAAAGTTGTTACGATTATATAAAAAATTTCACATGAAATTCTTTGAAAACACTTCCATTTCGATACTTTACGTCTATTTTTAGGAAAATACTTATTTTGTCTTATTTTGTATCTTATGAATAATAAACCAAAAAAACTCTATAATGAAAATAAGGAGGTCATTTTATGAATTTTGTACCCACTGTAATCCTAAAAAAACACGCTAAAGAATATGCATATGATATTTATTCTCGACTATTAGAAGATAGAATTATTATGCTCTGTGGTGAAATCAATGATGAAACAGCCAGTTCGATTGTCAGCCAGCTTCTTTATTTAGAATCTATTGATTCTAAAAGCGACATCTATATGTATATCAATTCACCGGGTGGAAGTATCAGTGCAGGTTTTGCGATATACGATACCATGAATTATATCTCATGTGATGTCTCTACAATCTGTATTGGCTTAGCTGCAAGTATGGGTGCTTTTCTTCTTTCTTCTGGCGCCAAAAATAAACGTTATGCACTTTTAAATAGTGAAATCATGATTCATCAACCTTTAGGTCAAACACATGGTCAAGCCAGTGATATAGAAATCTCTACAAGGCATATTTTGAGACAGAAAGAAAAACTTAATAAAATTCTATCTGACAATACCAATCAGCCATTACGAAAAATCAAAAAAGATACGGATAGAGATTACTTCATGAGTTCTTATGATGCTTTAAATTATGGTTTAATAGATGAAGTCTTAAAACATAAAGAATAAGATATATTGATATCACTCAATATATCTTTTCTTATCTAGAATAACCTCTAACTCTCCATCATGAATTGTTATTGAAGACAAAGGAAAATCACAAGTGTACAATAAACAATTCTCATCAAAAGTAATATCAGACAATTGTATACATTGCATACATAATTGCAATAAATCAAACTTTAAAAATAAATACTCTACTTTTCCTTGAATATCTTCAAAACAAATCTTATTGTCTTTGTACTTCAAACCAAAAGAAAAATACGCATCAAAATCATGTCCTTGATACCCAATTTTTGCATAACCTTTTACTTTATGAGTCATTGATAAATCTATTTCATGTAATAATACATCGTACTTTTCTAATATAGGTTTTAAAACATACATCAAACAAACTTCTAATTCATCTTTGTTTAATCGCACTTTCTCCACCCCATTTAGTATATGCAAAATATAAAAAAAGATACCTATTGCTTTATGACTGGGTATCTTTCATATATATGATATGTTTTAAAATAATCTTGTTCTAAAGGAATCCATTGTTCAATAAAATCTTGATATTTTAAAGGATTTCTTTGAAACAATCTTTTCTGTTGAATATCATCTAAAACATCCAAAACAACTGTATCCGTATAATATTCAACAAGACTAGGATGTAATGAATAACTTCCTTCGATTATATAATACTTATTATATTGAAGTCTATCTTCTCGATAGCTTTGTGTACGACAATCAAAAACTTGATAATAGATATCTTGATGATTTTTTATATGTTTTAAAACTGTATCTATTAATCTAGAAAAATCCATATGTCCTGCAACTGTTTGCTTTCTTTGATCAATTGGTAAATAAAAATCATCCATATGAATAACACTGGCATGAAACTTGTCTTGTAGTAAAGAGGCAAGTGTTGTTTTTCCCGATGCACATTTGCCATCTATCGCCAGAACAAACGAATCTTTTTGAAGTAATTTTTTAATCAGATCAAGATAGATATAATGTTCTTTTTTGATGATATATTGTGTAGATGATAGACTTAATTTTTCTAACGCTTGTTTGCAGTATATATCAAAGCCAGTATAATAAATATAGTAGAATTCTTGATCTTGTTTATAAATAGTACACTCTGGCATATTACTCACCTTTCTTTTGAGAGTGTACAAGTGTAATCGTTGCAAATAAGACAAGAAGACAACCTATGATCTTAAAAATCGTTAATGTTTCATGTAAAAACACAACACCAACAATAACACTTGTTATAGGTTCTAATGTAGAAAGAATAGCTGTTAAAGAAGCTCCTAAATAAATAATCCCTCTTTGTAATAAAAGAATACCTATAAAAGATGTTAATATAGCCATGATAAAACAATACACATAAGCCAAAGGTGATAAAATGCATAATTGATGTGTAATAACAGCAAACAACCCTAATGCTATTGTATTAAGAAAGACCAAATAAAAATTAAAAACACTCACATGCATCTTACGTATAGAAGAATGTTCCATACCAACCATATAATATGCAAATGTCACACCTGACAACAATGCCAAAGCAAATCCAAATAACGAAGAACCACCTGGTTCAATAAAACAAAAAATTCCAACTAAAGCAATAATCAAACATAACAACTGCTTCTTATTTATTTTTTGACTATAAAACATAAAATTCAATACACATACAAACATTGGATATAGAAAATGCAAAACTGTAGCACTTCCTACACCTATATATGCATACGAAGAATATAACATACCAATGGTTAAAGCATTCCCAATAAGACCAATTTTTAATAAATCAATAGCTTGTTGTTTTGTTAATGTAAAAGATTCTTTTTTATATAAAATAAGACAAACGAATATAGGCAAGACAAACAAATGTCTTAAAAAAGCCAACTGTATACCATTATTCCCCATATCATATGTTAGCTTTCCTAATGCTGGTGTTGCTCCAAAAATAATAGCCGCCAGCATTGTACAAATCATCCCTTTTGTTTTAATACTCATTAAAGATCCCCCTTATTTCCTCTCTATCATGTGTCTTGGTTAAAGCAAGCATTAATAAGACTCTAGCCTTTTGAGCTGACAAAGTATTTCCTGGAATACAATAATGATGAGGATCAAAAATCTCATCATCAAAAACAATACCATGAGAAACACGAGAAGTTCTTACAAAGATAATTCCCTGTCTTGATAAATCTTCAATCGCCTTTAACCATGCTTGACTATAATTCCCATTTCCTGATCCAGAAATAATAATTCCTTCATGATTTGATGCAAGGTGATATAAGATTTCGACTGGTGCACCAGCATAAAAATAAGCAATCGCAACCTTAGGTAAACTTTCATAGCTTTGCTTAGAAAATTGTGAGGCAAGGGTATGAATTTTAAATGTTCTCGAAAAGAAATAAACTTCATGATCTTGCATATAGCCTAAACAACCAAATGCTTTTTGATCAAAAGCATCAACTTTATAATTATTCACTTTTTGTATATCTCTTCCTGAATAAATCGTATTAGAAAACAATCCCATAACACCTTGATGACTCGCTTCATCATTTGCAGCCAGACAAACTGCTTGATATAAATTATAAGGTCCATCAGCACTTGTTGCTGTGGCAGGACGCATAGCCCCTGTAATAACAACAGGTTTACTTGTATTCAATGTAAGCGTCAAGTAATAGGCTGTTTCATCTAATGTATCTGTTCCATGTGTGACAACCACACCATCAATATCATCTAATTGTACAATTTCATTAATAGTTGATGAAAGCTTTAACCATTTATCCGGATCCATTTCATTACTATCTATATTCATAATCTGATATTCTTTTATATGAGCAACTTCTTTTAATAAAGGGATAGAATCGATGATATCACTGACATTTATTTCTCCAGCATGATATGCAACAGTTTTTCCCAGTTGTCCTGTACCTGCAATTGTTCCTCCCGTAGCAATAATCGCAATATTTTTCATAGACATCTTCCTTTCAACCTTTGTTATTCTAACATTTTTTATACGCAAAGAAAAGAACACTTTATAAAAGTGTTCCCCGTACTCATATGTATCTATTCATCTTCAATTTCTTGAATCATGTATTGTTCCAGTATTGGTTTAAATTGATCAGAAACCTCTTGGCTGGTTCCTTTAGTAATTTCAATTAACAATAGTGGATGATAATCTTCGCTGATAACAGTATGAGGGTTATCTTTCATAATACGTAAAATGATCTTAAGATTCTTATCTGCAATAAGCACATCATGAACTCTGCATAAATGACGAATACCTTTAAGTGTCATCTCCTGTAAATGATGATTCATCTTATACATATTCAACATAAAAAACCAACCTCCTTTAATCAATATTTATTTTCTACCTATATTATATACTTCTAAAATATCATATACAAACAAAATCAAACAATTTATAAAAAATTTTATTGATTTCATCAACACTTTTCTAATTTCATATTTTCTAAATCACGGAGTGTTTCCATACAATTAAAAACCAATGTATTAAAATACATATGTTTATTTAATTCACCATAACTTTCAAATTCTTTAGATGTTTTCATAAAACTATTTAATTCATTTTGTGTATAGCTTCTACGTATACGACAAATAGAATCTTTCATATTCTTAAAAACTTCTTTTAAAATCATATTTTCTTTTAAGTAATCAATATGTCTCATATAACTATGTAATTGTTCTATTTCATACATTAACTTTTGATGTAAAGGAATAATTTGACTATAGAAATCTTGAGAATGATTCATATTTTGTATATATGTTTTTATTTCTTGTGATAATAAGCGTGAATGTATAATCAAATTTCTAAAGTTATTCATATCTCCTTGCTTAGACATTAATTTTTCTAATTCTTCAACCAAAGCATAATCAATAGAAAATAATTCATAGATATTTCTTTCAAATTCTCTTTTTGCAGTATTAGGCAATAAGAATCTATTTGTTAGAAAAGTCAATAAAGCTCCTAATAGCACATATCCCACTCTAAGAATAATAGCCTCTTTAACATCTAAACTAAACATTGCAAGAGATAATCCATAACATGTTGTATACATAGGCATAGTCCATGATGTAACGGGAACATAGTACATAAAACATGTCATAATTAAAACAACACCAATATAATCACTGGTTGTATGAATAAATCTAGAAATAAAAAACATCAAGAAAACACCACATATCGTTCCTAATATACGATTCGTAATTTTCATTAAGCTTTCTTCAGAATAAGGCATTAACATTAAAAAAGCACTCATTGGAAGCCAGTAAGAATGATTATAATTTGTTATTTTACAGAATAAAAAAGTCAAACATAATATTGATGATAGTCTTAATGCAAAACGCAATTGAAAAAGATCCAATTTCATAAAATGCTTCATTTTTTCAATAGAAAAGACTTTATGAGGAATATGCCAATTCTTTTGTGATCTATGAATAGATGTTTTCTCTAATTCACTAAAAGTATATTTCAATAAATGAATAATTTGACTCATAGCTTCTTGTTTAGAAGAATCAATCAAAGCATAATGCTCATCAAATTCTTGAATATGTCTTATAACCTTTTGATGATTTCTTCCAATATTTTCAGATAAATCAATCATTAACTCCTTTAACATCATATAATATTCTTTATCTCTTAAATCTATAGCCTCATTTTCAATATGATTGACATAATATAGAAATCTTTGATAAGCCAACATAAATAAATAATTAATTTTCCCATATCCATCAACCAAATAAGATAAATTTCTAGAAGCATAGATAACTCTATTCATATGATACATCATACCAATCAATTCATCTTTTTGAACCTGTATACTTTGATTATTCATCATCCTATCAATCATAATAGATAATGTGAACATCCCATGTTTTGCAGTATGAAAATTTCTTGTTCTTTTCATTCTCCATTGATAAAGATATAAGCTTATAGTTACCACAAAAAGTCCATAAATCAATGCAATTTCTCTAACAATAAACGCTGAAAAAGAAATAGGTATTAACTGTAAAAACACAAATTCCATCATATAAACAAAATAAGCTTTTGGCGTAAACTTATCTGTCAACATATAAACAATAAAGAAAGGTACAACAAAATTTAACAACCCACATAACCAGACATTATGGGAAGCTAAAAAACTTAAAAAACATAAAACAATCATTAATACATATATTTCCACTAAATCCCTTATATGAAAATCACTCGTATGCTTAATCCTAAACAACAAAGTTAAAAATGATGTTAATATCACATGTACCAAACCAAACATATAATAAATACTTAAAAATAAAAAGAGTGAAACAATAATCGTGTCAAATGCATCCAACCACTTTTGTTTCATCTTCATCATTTTTTCTTTCATAACGACACCTCGAGTTAATACTATACACCAAATTACATATATACACAAGTTATAAATATTTAAAAATATAACCAAATAATAAAACATATCTTTTTGTATTTTCTACTTTAACATTTTATATAAATTCTTATTTTAAAGTATATATATAAACGAAAAGCTATCCTAATATAGATTTATATTGACTAAATCAAGGCATAAACTAGTTATAAAAACCACGCCTAAAAGGCGTGGTTTTCTCTGTGGCTATAAGCCTTTGTTACTTGCTCGCGTCTCAAGGCGACGCTTTCACTCCGTTCAAGCTATCGCTTTTGACTCTCGCTATCCCTCAAAGGGATTTATTTTGCCTTCTTCTCTTTTTTGTTTCCTTGCCTTTTTTTATTTCTTTATCTTCAAAGGGATTTTGATATTCTTTCACACTCAATTTATCCATTGCTATATCATATCGCTCCTGCTCCCTTATATATTTTGCGTCTGTTGCATCATTTAATCCTACTGTGCTTACATAGTACCCTTCTGACCAGAAATGTCTGTT
>DEPZ01000013.1 GCA_002359025.1 Erysipelotrichaceae bacterium UBA3379
TTTAAATTATCTTCTATAAATCAGCATTTTTTTTGCAATTTTTTTTAAAGAAAAAGTATTCCAAAAAGAATTATCCTTTTGAAATACCTTATTTCTTATTTTAATTTCATTTTTGCTAATTGATTAGCTACTCCAATATATGTTGCAGGTGTCATTGTAACTAATGTAGCATGGTCTTCTTTAGAGATCATATCTAGACTATCTGCAAATTTAAGAATATCTTCTTTAGAAATATTTTTCCCTCTTGTTAACGCTTTTAATGTATCGTATGCATCAGGTACTCCATATTTTCTTAACATTGTTTGGATTGGCTCTGCTAGAACTTCCCATTTTTCATTTAAATCTAAAGCAAGTTTTTCTTTGTTAACTACACATTTTGCAAGACCATTCAATGTTTCATTCATAGCTTGTAAAGAATATCCAAATGCTAAACCAAGATTTCTTTGACTAGATGAATCTGATAAATCTCTTTGCATACGTGATTTAGGTAGCTTATTTGATAAAGCCATACAAATATGATTAGACATATCTACATTTGCTTCACTATTTTCAAAACGAATTGGATTGACTTTATGTGGCATTGTACTACTTCCTACTTCTCCCTTAACAGGAATTTGTTTAAAGTATTCCATAGAAATGTACAACCACATATCTACATCAAAATCAACTAACACATTATTAAAATGACGAACACCATCTAATATATGACAAGTATAATCATGACTTTCAATTTGTGTTGTTAAAGGATTAAATGTTAATCCTAAATATTCTTCAACAAATTTTTTAGCAAGCATTGGCCAATCTAAATCTGGGAATGCTGTTAAAATAGCACTATAGTTTCCTGTGGCTCCATTAAATTTTGCTTTAATTTGAATATTTTCAACATTTTCAATACTTGATAAGAAACGATAAGCATAAACCTTGAATTCTTTTCCAATAGTTGTTGGAGTTGCTGGTTGCCCATGTGTATGAGCAAGCATAGCATCTTCACTATGTTCATTCGCCCACTGATCTAAAGTATTAGCAACTTCTTTGGCTTTTTTTAACCATACATCTTTTAATCCATGTTTAATCATACATGCATAAGATGTATTATTAATATCTTCAGAAGTACATCCAATATGAACAAAACTAATTAAATAATCATATCCCATATCTTTTAATTGTTGTCCAATAAAGTATTCAACTGCTTTTACATCATGTCTTGTTGTTGCTTCAATCTCTTTAATTTTATTAAATGAATCATAATTAAATTCATCTGAAATACTTTCTATCTTAGACATTTCAGCCTTATCAAATCTTGATAAAACTTCAGTTTCAACATTCTCAATTAAAAACTTTAACCATTGAATTTCAACAAATACTCTATATTTCACTAAAGCATACTCAGAAAAATATTCACCTAAAGCATCTTTAATACCAGAATAACGTCCATCTAAAGGACAAAGTGTCATACTTTCAAATTCTTGTCTTTCCATTCTACTTTCCACCTTTAAAATAATTTACGCCAGCTTCAAATAGTAATTGATCCATTTCACCATAAATATTCTTATTTCTATTTTCACCTTGACGTTCACTATGTGCCATTTTACCAATGACACGACCATCAGCAGATACAATACCTTCAATAGCACACATAGAACCATTAGGATTATATGGCGATTCCATTGTAGGTTGATTATGATTATCTACATATTGTGTAAAGACTTGTCCATTTTCAAACAATTCTTTAATAACATCAGGATGAGCTACAAAACGTCCTTCACCATGTGAAATAGGTACAGTATGAATATCTCCTACATTCACATTCGCTAACCATGGTGATTTTACAGAACAAATACGAGTATTAACCATTTGTGATAGATGACGACCAATTGTATTAAATGTTAATGTTGGATCATCTTTTTCCATTGTTTTAATATGTCCATATGGTAATAAGCCTAACTTCACTAATGCTTGGAATCCATTACAAATACCAATCATTAATCCATCTCTATTATCTAGTAAATCACTAATAGCTGCTTTTAATTTTGGATTTCTTAAAACAGTCGCAATAAACTTACCAGATCCTTCTGGTTCATCACCCGCACTAAATCCACCAGGTAACATTACAATTTGAGCTGTTTTGATAGCCGCTTCTAATTCATCTACAGAATTTTTAATATCTTCCTCTGTTTTATTTCTAATAATCACTAATTGAACAGTTGCACCAGCTTTTTCAAATGCACGTTTTGAATCATATTCACAGTTTGTTCCAGGGAACACAGGAATAACAACTTTAACTTCATCATAAGTTTTAGAAGCTTTCATTCCTCTTTCATAACAATCTTTAACAATCATATCTGTAGTAGGTGCTTTTTCTTTTGTTGGATAAACATCATCTAATACAGATTCATAAACTTTATAAGCTTCATCCAATGAAAGTTTTTCACTTCCATAAGTTAAATCCTTAGAACTATTTGTATGACCAATAATTCTTACATGCTCTTCCATCATAACACTATCACTATCAACTTCCAAGATAATATTACCATAATCTTTTCGTATTAATGATTCTAATGGCAAGTTTTCAAGTTCAACCCCAATTTCATTACCAAATGCCATCTTATAAACAGCTTCAATGACTCCACCATCTTTAACTGTATAAGCACTATAGACTTTATTTTCTCTCATCAATTTTAATACATAATCATATTGTGTCTTTAAAGCTTCAAAATCATATACATAATATTCATCTTTAGGCAACATCACTTCTATTAATGTATGTCCTGCTGCTTTTAATTCAGGAGTGATAACATCTTTAACATCTCCACCTGTAATCGCAAATGAAACCAAAGTTGGAGGTACATCTAAATCTTCAAATGATCCTGACATTGAATCCTTACCACCAATAGAAGCTAATTTCAATGCAGATTGCACACGATAAGCCCCTAATAATGCTGCAAATGGTTTTCCCCATTTTGTAGGTACATCTAATAATTTTTCAAAATATTCTTGGAATGAGAAACGTATAGTATGATAATCTCCACCCATTGCAATAATTTTAGCAATTGATTCTACAATTGCATACATAGAACCATGATATGGTGACCATTTAGAGATAACTGGATTATATCCATAACTCATTAATGAACATGTTGTTGTTTCTTTATTCAACACTGGAATCAATGCAGCCATACCTTCTGTTTCTGTTCTTAATGTTTTTCCACCAAATGGTGATAAAACAGTTCCATTTCCAATAGAAGAATCAAATCTTTCTACTAAACCTTTTTGACTACATACAGATAAACGACTTAAAACTTCTTTTGAAGTTTCCACAAATGAAGAAACTTCTTTTTCATCAAATGGTGTATGTTCAAAATCAGGTAACTCAACTTTTACATCTTGATAACGACTTGCACCATTTTTATCCAAGAATGCTCTATCAATATCTACAACTGTTTGTCCTAAATAATGCATAGTCAAACGATTATTATCAGTGACAGTCGCAACTCTTACAACTTCCAAGTTTTCACTTTGACAAGCTTGTTTAATAAATTCTTCATCCTTTTGATCAATAACAATAGCCATACGTTCTTGTGATTCACTAATAGCAAGTTCTGTACCAGTTAAACCTTCATATTTTTTAAGTACAGCATCCAACTCAATATTCAATCCATCAGCAAGTTCACCTACAGCTACGCAGACACCACCTGCTCCAAAGTCATTACAACGTACAATACGTTTAGACACTTCTGGATTTCTAAATAATCTTTGAATTTTTCTTTCTTCTACAGGATTTCCTTTTTGAACTTCTGCTCCTGCTGTTGTTGTTGTTTTTAATTCATGTGATTTTGATGAACCAGTTGCTCCACCAATTCCATCACGCCCAGTTCTTCCACCAATTAATAAGACAATATGTCCATTTAATGGTTCAAGACGTTTAACTTGATCTTTTGGTGCAGCTGCGACAACAGCACCAACTTCCATACGTTTTGCAACATATCCTTCATCATAGATTTCATGTACATATCCTGTTGTCAAACCAATTTGGTTTCCATAACTAGAAAAACCATGTGCTGCTTCTTGACAGATTTTTCTTTGAGGGAGTTTTCCAGTTAATGTTTCATTCAATGATTTTCTAGGATCTCCTGCACCAGTAATACGCATAGATTGATAAACATAGGCTCTTCCTGATAATGGGTCACGAATAGCTCCACCTAAACATGTTGCTGCTCCACCAAATGGTTCAATTTCTGTAGGATGGTTGTGTGTTTCATTCTTAAACATTAACAACCAATCTTCATCACCATCTGTTGTATGAACTTTTAACTCAACTGAACAAGCATTGATTTCTTTAGATACTTCTAAATCATCTAAGTATCCTGTTTTTCTTAGTTCTTTCATAGATATTGTCGCAAGATCCATTAATGTTAATGGTCTTTTTGTATCAATACCATAAACTAAGTGACGTGATGTTTTATAATCTTCAATATCTTTCTCTAATATTTCTTTAAAAGCCCCACTTTCAATATCTAAATCAGTAATAATAGTCGCAAAAGTTGTGTGACGACAATGATCTGACCAATAAGTATCTAAGACTTTTAATTCTGTTTCTGTTGGATCTCTTTTTTCTTCATCTCTAAAGTAATCTTGAGTCACTTTTAAATCATCATAATTCATAGCCATTCCATTTTGGCTAATATAATCTTTTAGCTGTTCTTCACTATAATGAATAAATCCATCAATAACTGGTACTGGATCAATAGTCACTTCTTTATCAGATAAATCATTTACTTTATCTAAAGTAGCTAATCTTTGATCAACTGGATTGATTAAATAGTTTTGTATTTTAATAAGTTCTTCTTCACTTATATCCCCATCAATAACAATTAATTTTGCACAACGTACTTTTACATTTTTTTGACCAGTCAATAATTGAAAACACTGTTCACATGCATCTGCTCTTTGATCATATTGACCTGGTAAAAATTCTATCGCAAACACAGTTTTATTATCAGTTGGATAGTCTTCTTCGTAGACTTCGTCTACCATAGGTTCACTTAATATTGTTGGTATACCCTGATTTAATACATCTTCCTCAATACCTTGAACATCATATCTATTAACAACACTTAATGATTGAATATGATTGATATTCAATTGTGTTTGAATATCATTTAAGATTTCATCTGCTTCTACAGCATATTCTTTTCTTTTTTCTACATAGACTCTATAGACTTTACTCATCTTTACACCTCTTTATACCAATCCTATATCTTTACGATAATATTTACCTTCAAAGTCAATAACTTCGGCGGCACGATAAACTTTTTGACGCGCTTCTTCTAAATCTTTCCCACGTGCACATATATTAAGAACACGTCCACCATTTGTTATAATCTCACCTTGATCATTGCATGCTGTTCCAGCATGGAAAACAATAATATCATCATCAACTTGATCTAATCCAGTAATCACTTTTCCTTTAGGATAACGTCCAGGATATCCATCACTTGCAAGTACTAAACATGCTGTACATTCATCTTTCCATTTGATATCAACTTGATTCAATGTAGAAGTTGCTACAGCATACATAATATCAAATAAATCACTATCTAATCTTAGTAAGATAGATTGTGTTTCTGGATCTCCAAAACGCACATTAAATTCTAAAACTTTGGCTTTTTGATTTTCAATCATCAACCCAATAAATACAACCCCTCTATAATCAATATGATCTTCTTGTAATCCTTTCATAAAAGGTGTAAGTATATCTCTTTGAAAAACCTCTTCCATATTTTCAGGTAAGAATGGATTAGGTGAAACTGTTCCCATACCCCCAGTATTAGGGCCTTTATTTCCATCAAAGATTTGTTTATGATCCTTTGCACTGACCATTGGTACAATTGTTTTTCCATCCGTAAAACATAATAAAGAACATTCAAATCCAGTTAAAAACTCTTCTAAGACAACAGTTTGTCCTGCACCATCTAGAGCACCTTCTAGCATCATTTCTTTTAAAGTTGTTGTTGCCATTTGTTCATCTTCACAAATAACAACCCCTTTACCAGCAGCCAACCCATCAGCTTTGACAACAACTGGATAATCGAATGAAGCTAAAGCTTCAATAGCTTCTTGATAAGAATGCACCTTTTGATAAGCAGCTGTAGGAATATGATGTTTTGCCATAAATTCTTTAGAAAAAGCTTTGCTTCCTTCTAAAGTTGCAGCGAGTTTTGTTGGACCAAATGCCTTATGACCATGACTTTCTAAAACATCTACAAGTCCTAAACAAAGTGGAACTTCTGGGCCAACAACTGTAAAATCAATATTATGTTCTTCTACAAACTTTAATATTCCTTCTATATCTTCAACACTACCTGGATGATTTTGACCAATAGTAGCCATTCCTGGATTTCCAGGAATAGCATGGATTTCATCAACCTTTTGACTTTGACTTAATTTATATGCAATTGCATGTTCACGTCCACCACTACCAATGATTAATACTTTCATATTTGGTCTCCTTAATGTCTAAAATGTCTGTATCCACTAAATACCATAGGGATATTCACTTCATTGCAATAATCAATAGAATCTTGATCTCTGATACTTCCACCTGGTTGAATAATTGCTGCTATACCAGCCTCATGAGCCACTTTAACACAGTCATTGAATGGGAAGAATGCATCACTTGCAAGTACTGCCCCATGGAAATCTTTATCTTGATTATTTCTAATTGCATTTTCTAGTGCCCATACACGTGATGTTTGTCCTCCACCAATTGCTAAAGTGACACCATCTTTGACAATACAAATGGCATTTGATTTGACATATTTAACAACTTTCATACCAAATTCCATATCTGTCAATTGTTCTACTGTAGGTTTAGTATCAGTTACAACCTTCATTTCATCAATCATACAAGTATTAATATCTTGAACCAATACTTTTCCTTCTAAGTATTTGATATCATATTTTGCTTCTCGTGCATCTAAGTTTTTAAGTTTTAAAATTCTTAAATTTTTCTTTGTTTTCAAGACTTCCAATGCATCCTCATCAAAATCAGGAGCTGCAACGATTTCTAAGAAAATCTTTTTCATTTCTAAAGCTGTTTCCTTGTCAATCTTATAATTAACAGCAACAATTCCACCAAAAATAGATTGAGGATCTGCATTATAAGCTTTCATATAAGAATCATATCCTGTTTCACCAATAGCCACACCACAAGGAGTTGAATGTTTAATTGCAGCAGTAACAATTTGATCCTTGAATTCTCTTACCACAGCAATAGCTCCATACAAATCATTAACATTATTAAATGAAATTTCTTTTCCATTTAATTGTTCATAATCTAATAAAGAGTGACTTACATAACCATCTACATATGAATTAGCACGTTGTTGTGAATTTTCACCATATCTTAAATGTTCTGTTTTCTTTAAAGAAATATTAAGAATATCAGGGAAATCATCATGACAAACTTCAGCAAAATAACGTGAAATCATCGCATCATATGCTCCAGTTGTAGAGAATGCTTTATAAGCAAGATTTAATCTAAAATCATAATTATCTTCATTATTTTCAATCGCATTTAAAACTTTATCATAGTCTTGAGGATCAGTAACGATCAAAACATCTTTAAAGTTTTTAGCTGCACTTCTAATCATTGATGGTCCACCAATATCAATATTTTCAATCATATCTTCCATTGGTTTCCCTGCTTTTAAAGCTTTTTCAAATTCATATAAGTTTACACAAACCAAATCAATTGGATGAATACCCATCTTTTCCACAGTTTCACAATGTTCTTTTACATCTCTTCTATATAATAAACCACCATGAACCATTGGATGAAGTGTTTTAACACGTCCATCTAAAATTTCAGGAAAACCAGTCACATCATCAATCGCAATAGCTTCGATACCAGCTTCTTGTAATTTATGTAATGTTCCCCCAGTGGAAACAATTTCAAAATCAAGTCTTGTAAGACCTTGACAAAATTCTATGATACCTTCTTTATTTGTAACACTCACTAATGCTCTTTTCATAGTATTTTTACCCTTTCATTTTCTACTTTTATTTGCCCATCACAATATAATCTCACTGCTTCAGGTAAAATCTGATGTTCAATTGTTAAAACCATTTGTTGCATTTCTTCAGGTGATGATGCCCGAGACACATCAATTGCTCGTTGTAAAATAATTGGACCCCCATCAACAACTTCACTGACAAAATGTACAGTCGCTCCTGATACTTTCACTCCTCTAGAAAAAGCATGCTCATGTACATGTAACCCATAATATCCAGGTCCACAAAAAGCCGGAATAAGTGAAGGATGAATATTCATAATGCGATGAGGATATAAAGAAATCAAACGCTCAGACACAATCGCAAGATACCCTGCAAGAACAATCAATTCTACACCTAACTCTTGTAATCTTTGGATTAAAACATCTTCATCTTTAATGCATTCTGCTTGGATCCCGGCATTTTTTGCTCGCGTTAATCCATAAGCATTCTTTCTATTAGATACGACAAGCACAATCTCTCCATTGATGCGACCATCTAAAGTCGCATCAATAAGTGATTGTAGATTGGTACCTCCACCTGATACAAAAACAGCAATTTTTACCATAATTCTACACCTTTTTGACCATCTTGAATTTCACCAACAACATAACATGTATCACCTGCTGCTTGAATAGCTTCCAAAGTTTTTTCTACATTTTCTTTACTTACAGCAATGACCATACCAAGCCCCATATTAAATGTATTATACATCATATGTTCATCAATATTTCCCGCCTTTTGAATCAACTTAAAGATTGCAGGAACTTCATAACTCTCTTTTTTAATAATAGCTTTTACACCTTCTGGTAACATTCTAGGAACATTTTCATAGAATCCCCCTCCAGTGATATGAGAACATCCTTTAATCTTGACACCTTGCTTTTGAATATTTTGTAAAGCTTTTACATAAATTCTAGTAGGTGCAATTAATGCTTCTCCTAGAGTTTTACCTAATTCATCATAATAAGTATCTAATGATGCTTTTGTCATTTCAAAAACTTTACGCACTAATGAAAATCCATTACTGTGAACTCCACTAGAAGCAATTCCTATTAACACATCTCCATTTTGGATTGTAGAACCATCGATAATATCTTTTTTATCCACAACACCTACTGCAAAACCTGCCAAATCATATTCATCTTCTGGCATAAGTCCAGGGTGTTCAGCAGTTTCTCCACCTACTAATGCACAACCAGATTGCTTACATCCTTCAGCCACACCACTGACAATAGTGGCTATTTTTTCAGGATAGTTCTTCCCACAAGCAATATAATCTAAAAAGAATAATGGTTCTCCACCAGAACATACAATATCATTCACACACATTGCAACTGCATCAATTCCAATTGTATCGTGTTTATCCATAAGAAAAGCAAGTTTAACTTTTGTTCCACAACCATCAGTTCCTGACAATAATACAGGTTCTTCCATATTTTTAATAGCATTTAAAGAAAACGCCCCAGCAAATCCTCCAATGCCACCAAGAACTTCTGGTCTCATTGTTTGTTGAATATGCTTTTTCATTAATTCAACAGATTTATATCCAGCTTCAATATCTACTCCAGCTTTTTTATAGTCCATAATATTCTCCTTATTTATTTTCCATTCTTGCTAAAACTGCTTTATAAGTTTCAATTAAATCTCCAATATCTTGTCTAAAGACATCTTTATCATATTTTTGGTTTGTTTCTACATCCCATAAACGACATGAATCAGGTGAAATCTCATCTGCTAATAAGATTTTACCATCAGGTGTTTTCCCAAATTCTATTTTAAAATCTACTAATTTTAAATTTAATCTTAAGAAGAATTCTTTTAATAATTCATTAATTTTTAATGTTGTTTCTCTGATATAAGCTAATTCTTCACGCGTTGCTAATTTTAATGCAACAGCATGATCATCATTAATCAATGGATCTCCATATTCATCATTTTTATAACTCATTTCAAAGATTGGTTCATCTAATACAATCCCTTCTGGTGCTCCTAATCTTTTACAGAATGAACCAGTTGTAATATTTCTAATAATAACTTCTAGAGGAAAGATTTCTACTTTTTTAACTCTAATATCACGATCATTAATTTTTTCAATCATATGTGTTTCAATACCAGCTTCTTCTAACATATCAAAGATAATGCATGAAATTGTGTTATTTAAAACACCTTTTCCTTCAAAATTATCATGTTTTGCTCCATTACCTGCAGTTGCATCATCTTTATAATGAATAATATATTCATTTGGATTTTCTGTTTCGTATACTTGTTTTGCTTTTCCTTCATATAATAATTTTGCCATTCTCCCTAATCTCCTTATTTATACTTTTCAATAATTTCTTGATTTGATTTCATTGCTTGTTCTTCCATTTCTTTTCTATACGCAAGAAGTTTATCCTTGACTTCTGGATGTTGAATTGCAATGATTTGTAATGCTAAATAAGCAGCATTTTTACTTCCATTAATTGCTACAGTAGCCACTGGTATACCAGAAGGCATTTGTACAATTGATAAAAGTGCATCCATACCATCTAAAACAGATCCACTTAATGGTACTCCAATAACTGGTAATACAGTTTGAGAAGCAACCACTCCTGGTAATGCTGCTGCCATACCAGCAGCTGTAATAATCACTTCTGTACCATCAGTCTCAGTTTCTTTAATAAAAGAACTTAATCCTAGATGAGCACGATGTGCAGATAAACATCTGACATTCACTTCTACTCCATAATCCTTTAAAATTTCAATAGCTGGTTCTACTTTTGATAAATCACTTGTAGATCCCATAATAATCGCAACTTTCATATTTCCATCCTTTCTCTTAGAAGAGACCAACAATATGTCCTTCTTCATCTATATCCATATTAACCGCAGCCGGTACTTTTGGTAAACCTGGCATACGCATAATATCACCACTAATAGCCACTAAAAAGCCTGCTCCTGCTGATGGGATGACATCATTGATTTCAATGTTAAATCCACTAGGTTTTCCTAGTAATGTTGGATCATCAGATAATGAATATTGAGTCTTCGCAACACAAATAGGTAATTCACCTAGCCCATGACTTTCATATTTTTTCATTTTATTTAATGCTTTCTTAGTGAAAACCACATCATCAGCACCATATATTTCTCTAGCTATCACTTTGATTTTTTCACCAATAGGTTGATTTAATTCATATAAAGGTTGAAAATGAGCTTCTTTTGTATCTAAGATTTCAAGAAGTTTATTAGCAAGTTCAATACCTCCATCAGCCCCTTGCATGAAGACATGGCTCATAGCAACATCTACACCTTTTTTCATACATATATCTTTTAATAATTGTAATTCTGCTTCTGTATCTGTTGGGAATGCATTAATTGCTACGACACTTGGTAAATGATATTTCGCAATATTTTCAATATGCTTTTCTAAGTTCTCTATACCTTTTTGTAAAGCTTCTAGATTTTCTATAGCCAAATCTTTCTTTGCAACACCACCATGCATCTTTAAAGCACGAACTGTCGCCACAATTACAACTGCATCAGGTTTTAAATCAGCTTGACGACATTTAATATCTAAGAACTTCTCCGCCCCTAAATCTGCTCCAAATCCAGCTTCTGTAATAGCATAATCTCCAAGTTTCATAGCTAATTTTGTAGCCATAATTGAATTACACCCATGTGCAATATTAGCAAATGGACCACCATGTACAAAGACTGGAGTATGGTCTAAAGTTTGTACAAGATTTGGTTTTATAGCATCTTTTAATAATAATGTTACTGCTCCTGTTGCTTTAATATCATCAACAGTCACTGGTTCACCATCATAATTATAAGCAACAATCATTCTTCCAGCTCTTTGTTTTAAATCTTCTAAAGACGTTGCTAAACACAAGATAGCCATAACTTCACTTGCTACAGTGATATCAAATCCATCTTCTCTAGGAACACCATTGACTTTTCCACCTAATCCACACACAGTATGTCTTAAAGCTCTATCATTTAAATCCACTACTCTTTTCCATACAATTTGTCTTGTATCAATATTTAATGGATTTCCTTGATGAATCGAATTATCCAACATAGCAGCAATTAAATTATTTGCTGTCGTAATTGCATGAATATCACCAGTAAAATGAAGATTAATATCTTCCATTGGAACAACCTGAGCATATCCTCCTCCAGCAGCTCCTCCCTTAATCCCAAAGCAAGGACCAAGACTTGGTTCACGCATAGCAACAACAGATTTCTTTCCTAGCTTATTTAAAGCTTGAGACAACCCGATCATTGTTGTTGTTTTACCTTCTCCAGCAGGAGTTGGATTAATTGCAGTCACAAGAATTAACTTTCCATCTTTGTTGTTTGATACTCTTTGAATCGTTTCTAAAGAGATTTTTGCTTTATATTTACCATATAATTCTAAATCATCTTCAGTTAATCCTAGTCGTAATGCAATGTCTTTAATTGGCTCCATCTTTGTATTTTGAGCAATTTCTACATCTGTTAACATCATTTATGCCTCCCTTTCTTCTCTATGTATTTGTAAGGACTTCACACTCATTTTATACCATATTTTTAGCTTTTTCTCTATCATAACTCACATCTTTTTGAAAAAAGTCAAAAAAAGAGCCTACTCGTCCAGACAAATCTCTTTTGCCCAGACGGTCGACTCTTTCCATTATACTCCACGTGGTCTATTCCACCTTTTTCCGTCAGTTGTATAACTACATGAATAATATCATTTATATCATTTTTTTTCAATATCATTTCCTTAATTTCTTGAATTCATATGATAATTTTCTATCCATTCATAAACCATACTCATCTGGTATTATGAATAACTCTTTTCTATTTATGCATATATACCATTCATGTAACCCCTTTACTCATTTTTAGAGTATGGTAATAAAGGAGGTAGCTATGAAAAAAATTATATTATTATCAAAAGCCTATCTATATAAAGAAAAGATAGGACTTCTATGTATTATCTTTCTATTACTTAACATAAGTATGTTTGTTACATTTCAAGGGAGTATCTTTTCATTAAAAGATTATAGTCAAACATATCAAAGTGCCGGTTTAGATTTCTTTTATTATTTACATACCATTGGTATATCACCATTTTTCTTTTTTATCTTTATGTTATTGATGACTAATATTGTATCCTATGATTTTTTAAATCATCATCAACAACATTATTCTTACCATATGATCTTACGTCTTGATCATCAAAAATATTATCGTTATACACTTATATCTAATTTTATATATACGTTTACAATTATGTTGTTATTAGAAGGACTTATCTTAATGATTATTCATTTCTTTTATATTCCTTTATCTTTTGCTCATTTTACATACCCCGATATGTATTATGCAAAAACTTTGTTATTTTCTAATAATCCTTTTATCAGTCTGATTATTTTTATAATCATCACATCACTTGGATATAGTTTAATTTCTACACTGATATTCACTTTACAAGTATTTATTATCAATAAGTATGTATATCGTTGTATAGGTGTCATTATAGGAATTCTCTTAGTTGCAGGACCTGCTTTAATACAGGGGTATTTTCCTAATCCAGATTTACCTTTTTTATTTCAAATCAATAATCTTGTCGCCTTAGGAATGGAGAATGTCAGAGAAAATTCTTTTGGTTTACCACATCTGATCTTATATACCATATCATTTCTTATGTATACAGGTATAAGTTATGCAAGTTATAGATTCTTACAAAAATGGAGAAGACTTTATGATTAGTTCTTTGTATCGCTTGATAGATAAAAAGTATGTTTTGATATTATTAGCTATGTTAATTTCGTCGCCTACTCTTGCAGGGAAAAACACATATACGATATGTTTGATTTATTCACATTTTTTAACAATGTATCTCAACAACGTCTATATCTTTACCCTCTATAGATGGGCATCACATATCAATACATTATCCCCTTTTTATATTATCCGCACTTCTCAAAACCAACTCTATCTTTCTTTATTTCTTTCTTTTACATCTATAACATGTTTATATACATTTATTATTTATATCTCGTATTATATCTTTTTTGGTCCTATACCTAAACAAGATATGACATTAACTGTTTATTTTATGATTATTAATTTTATTATAAGTCTATTGGAAACATTAATTATTTATATGCAAATAGGAAAACAAAAGAATTTTGCATATCTTGTCTTTCCTATTTTTATCAATGTTTTATTCCATATGATTTTTACATCTATATTTTAAAGGAGTTTATTATGTTAGATATACAACATCTCAATAAATCATTTTCAAAACACAAAGTCTTAAAAGATCTCAATCTCCATGTATATAAAGGCGATCTCATTTATATACATGGAATCAACGGTTCTGGAAAATCCACATTATTCAAGATTATATGTGGTATTCTCGAAGCTGACTCAGGTCTATGCCAACTAAGTCAAGATGTCTATATAGGAGCCTTGATAGAAAATCCTGGATTTCTAGATCATAAGACATTACAATACAACCTTTCTTTTCTTGCTTCATTAAAAAATCGTTGTCAAGAAGAAAGAATCAAAAAACTATGTCAATTATTTCAACTAGATTATAACAGCAAAGCAAAAATGAAAACTTATTCATTAGGTATGAGACAAAAAGCAGGTATTATACAAGCACTCATGGAAGATCAAGATTTCATCTTATTAGACGAACCTACAAGAGGCTTAGATCAAGAAGCGATAGATTGCTTTATTTCTTTAATCAATCAATTACATGACCAAGGTAAAACAATTTTAATTGCTTCTCACGACTATTTAAAAGATATACACTATAATAAAGTCTATCATCTTCAAGACGGTCATTTTATTCAAAATGAAATATAGTTTATATCTTGTATTTCTCTATTTTATAAATGGTATTTATGATAAAGAAATAATAACGCATATTACTTTTCATTATTCGCATATAGATTTTCTTTATTTTCTATTTTTAGCTATTCAATATTACTGGTGTTATCAATTATATCATACTATTTATCAGTATCTTAGTTTATATTCCTTTTTATGTATACGCATAAAGAAAAAACAGTATTATAAAATATTATGTTGGCAATTTATAAAATATATGCTCATTTATATACTTGTTCATAGTCTTTATTTTTGGAATTTACCGATTATAATGTTCTATAATCTCATCATTCAGTTTATAGCATTGCTTGTCACTTTTAAGACACTGTCTAAAAGTGAATATAGCTTTATGGTCATGTTTATTATTATTGTTGTTTTGCATATTTTTTAATAAAGTTATGCACAGTATAATAATAAGTCGATGTATCTATTACACTTCCTTCGCTATGATGTGCATTTTGAATGATCAGTAGCTCTTTTGAAGCGGAGGTGGCTTTATAAAGTGAATAGACCATATTGATTGGAACCAATTCATCATCACTGCCATGAATAAAAAGTATAGGTGTACAACTTTTCTTAACTTGTTTTAAGGGTTGTACATCTTTTATTTTGTATCCTGCTTTCATATTTGTCACAATATCAAGCATAGATAAAGCGATATCACGTGCAATTCCTTTGACTGGCATATGTTCTTTGTATATATCTAATGCATTGCTGTAACCACTATCTTCTATAATTCCTTTGACTTGATGAGGTAGTGTTTGGCCAGAAACATTAAGTACTGCTGCTCCTCCCATGGATACACCATATAAAAATATATTTGCGAGCTTATCTTGTTGAATAATAAAATCAATCCATTGTCTTATATCTCTCGCATCATCATATCCCATTCCAATATAATTGCCCTCACTTTGACCATGTCCTCTTAAATCCGGAACAAGTAAATTATATTTCCATTTATACATATGTTTAATAGCAGAAATCATACTTATTCCATCCCCATTATATCCATGGACTATCATCACATAGACATGACTTTTTTGTTTAATAAAATAACTATGTAATAAAAGTTGATCATTTTCTATATAACAATCTTCACTATACTGGTTTAGCCACTCTTTGGCTTTTTTTAGATTGGTTTGGTCAATATCCACAATATCAAATATCTTTTCTTTAGCATGCGGATTCAAAGTATAATCATATATATAATTTCCAATATATAATAAATAGCTTGCAATCATAAAAGATAAGATAGATAAAATAATGAATAATCTCTTTTTCACAATATCACTCCTATTTTATTATTTTACACATATAATGTGATATAATATGCAAAAGGAGGAAAAAAAATGAGTTTTCGAGAAATAAATATTAAAGATTTTGAATTTAATGCTTTTGAAAGCATTGGACATGATTGGTTATTAATCACTGCGGGTGATCAGTCTAAAATCAATACAATGACTGCATCATGGGGTGGTGTTGGTGTTTTATGGGGTGAAAATGTTGCAACTGTGTATATAAGACCTCAAAGATATACAAAAGAATTTGTAGATGCCAAAGATTATTTCACCTTATCTTTCTTTGATGGTAAGAAAAAGGAATTAGGTGTACTAGGAAGAGTATCTGGAAGAGATGAAGATAAAATTGCTCAAGTTGATTTTCATCCAACATTTATTGATGGTGTTCCCACTTTTGAAGAGGCAAAATATGTATTTGTAGTAGAAAAAGTCTATGTAGATACAATAAAGCCAGAATGTTTTTTAGACACGTCGTTAGATCACAAATGGTATCCTGAAAAAGATTATCATTATATGTATATAGCAAGAATTAAAGCCATTTATAAAAATGTTTAAACATTAAAATAATGACCATATTGTATATGGTGATATTATGTTTGAAACAATTATGCTTTCTATTCTTTCTCTTGTTGTCTTATTTCTTCTTACAAAACTGATGGGTTATAGACAAATGACACAGCTTAGTATGTATGATTATATTATAGGTATTACGATTGGTAGTATAGCCAGTGAAATGGTTGTATTAAGTGATTTTAAAGATATGATAAGACCATTAACAGGAATGATTATTTATACTTTATTTACACTTCTATTATCTTATTTATCTAGATTAACGCCATCTTTTAGACATATCATTGATGGAAATCCAATTGTCTTATATGAAAATGATTGCATTAATGAACAAGGATTAAAGAAGGCAAAAATAGATATTAATGAATTTTTAATGCAACTGAGAATTCAAGGCTATTTTGATTTAACTCAGTTAGATCAAGTTATTTTAGAAACAAATGGAAATCTTTCTATATTTGTAAAAACAAAATATCGCCCATTCATCTTAAGTGATTACAAATCACATATCGAAGAAGAAAAACCTGCTTATACACTTTTAATAGATGGACATGTCTTTTTAGATCAATTACATTATCTTCATAAAGATGAAAAATGGTTTCAATCCACTTTAAGTGTGATGGGATATCATGATTACAAAGACTTATTATTAGTCATATACCAACAAGAGAAACTAACTGTATACAAAAAAACTAGAAGTAGCAATGAATGAAACTTCTAGTTTTTTATATTACATATTTTTTTCTTTATATTCTAGATATTCATCATATGTAGATAAACGATCTAGACAACCATTTTCAGTAAATTCAATGACTCTTGTCGCAATTGTTTGTACAAATTGGTGGTCATGAGAAGCAAATAAGATATTTTCTTTAAATCTTATTAAACCTTCATTTAATGCCTGAATAGACTCTAGGTCTAAATGGTTTGTTGGTTCATCTAAAACTAACACATTGGCATTAGCCATCATCATTTTTGCCAGCATACATCTTACCTTTTCTCCTCCAGATAAGACATTCGCTTTCTTTAATGCTTCTTCTCCTGAGAAAAGAACTCTTCCTAGCCAACCTCTTAAATCTTGTTCATAAACATCATCATTTGTATATTGTCTTAACCAATCTACTAAAGATAAATCACAATCATCAAAATATTCGTTATTATCTTTAGGGAAGTATGAACGAGAAGTTGTCACACCCCATTGGAAAGTTCCTTGATAATCTGTGATTTCACCCATAATAATTTTAAAGAATGAAGTCACAGCAAGTTCATTTTCTGAAAGAAATGCAACTTTATCTTTAGGTGAAATAGAGAAAGATACATTATTTAAAATCTTTTCTCCATTCAATTCATATGTTAAACCTTCGACATTTAAAACAATATTTCCTACTTCTCTTTCAGGAGTAAATCCAATAAACGGATATCTTCTCATAGATGGTTTAATATCCACCATCTCTAAGTTATCTAATAATTTCTTTCTTGATGTTGCTTGTTTTGCTTTAGAAGCATTTGCACTGAATCGTGCAATGAATTCCTCTAATTCTTTTTTCTTAGCTTCTGCTTTTTTATTGATTTCTTTGGCTTGTTTTAACATCATTTGAGAGTATTCATACCAGAAATCATAGTTTCCTACATATAATTGAATCTTACTATAATCAATATCAGCAATATGTGTACACACTTTATTTAAGAAGTGTCTATCATGTGAAACTACAATAACTGTATTTGGGAAATTCAATAAGAAGTTCTCTAACCATGTAATACTCTTTAAATCTAAATGGTTTGTCGGTTCGTCTAGTAATAAGATATCTGGATTTCCAAATAAAGCTTGTGCTAATAAAACCTTTACTTTTTGTTGGTCACCTAATTCTTTCATCAATAAATGATGAAACTCAGTTGTCACACCTAAACCATTTAATAAAATTTCAGCATCAGATTCAGCATTCCATCCATCCATTTCCATGAATTCACCTTCAAGGTCAGCTAACTCTAATCCATCTTCATCATTAAAATCAGGTTTACTATATAATTCTTCTTTTCTTACCATGATTTCATACAATCTTTTATTTCCGTAATGAAAATATATCATTTCTCATATATTTTCTATATTCACATTGAAGCGCAACTTTCAATGCAGTCTTGCCTGTTTGGGTAGACCTCTTATACTTTCATATAAGCGTAGACTATATCTTCTTCTCATTTTACGAGAAGCCACATTTTTCTTCCGCCATTGGCTTGCGGTTTTACTCTCCCTCAAGGAGATAGTCGTTGAACGTTTTCCTTATCTTTCGACTTAGGAATTTCGCTGCTAAACACCCATTGTCTTAGCACTTAGGACTGCAACCTATACAGCTTTTTTTCACCTTATGCCATCTCTTTTGTTTTTTCTACTTTCGTACCTTAACACTTGCAGTTTCCTGCTTTGCTTTGGTCAAAGAGCTTTAGGGATTCAAAGCAATTAACGTGGAGTCTGCACCAATCACTTGATACAGAGGGCTGATTGTTTATATAACAATGTTCTTACCCATCATGACTGTTTTTAAAACTTCTTGATCATCATAAGCAAAGTGATCTTGTTTTAATACAGAAAGTCTTTGACCTGGTGTTATAACAACTTCACCTTTATTAGGTTCAATTTCACCAGATAATATTTTTAAAAATGTTGATTTACCAGCTCCATTTGCTCCAATAATTCCATAACAGTTTCCTTCAGTAAACTGTATAGAAACATTCTCAAATAAAGCTCTATCACCATATCTTAGAGATACGTTTTGTGTTGATATCATTTGATCATTATACTGTCATAAAGACAGATTCTCCTTTCTTTAATTTTACAAAGTCCATTCTATTATACATGAATAAATATATTTTTCAACTCAAATTCCTTTGATATAAACCACAAAAATTAATTTTGTACTGTATGATGAAAAGTCGGTGAATCATCTTCTATAATCTTAAACTCATATCCCTCTTTTTTTAAATATTCTATAATCGAAGGAAGTGCTTTCATCGTATTTTCACAATGTGCGCTATCATGCATCAAGAACATAATATCTTCATATCCTTGAATTTCTTCCATCGCCTTGCTTTTCAATCCATCTATAGTCTTAATTCCTTCACCATCTCCATTAATAGATGTCCAGTCATAATATTGATACCCTAAATCTATAACTTTACGTGTTAATCTTTTCATAATCCCCTGATTATATTTTTTTGATACCAAATTACTTGATCCCCCTGGAAATCTTAATATATGAGAATATTGACCCGTTTGTTTATACACTACTTCTTTGATTTGATTTAAATCTTTAATATATTGGCTTAAAGAACTATAAATATATTCATAATCATGACTATATGTGTGTAATCCAATAGCATGTCCTTTTTGATAGGCTTCTTTGATATAGTGGTAATCTTTAGGAGATGTTCCTGTTACAAAGAATGTGGCTTTGATTTCATATTGATCTAATATTTTTAATAGCTCTTTGGTATTTGATGATGGTCCATCATCAAATGTTAAATAACATGTCTTGATTCCATCTTTCTTTGCATCTCTATTGGCATATTGGCTTAAAACTTCAATATGTCTTTTATATACTTGTTGATTATGACTTCGATCTTTTACAATATATTCAATTTCATATTCACCTATTTTTCTTATATTCAAAGAAGAATCATCAATAATATATTCTGGATTTTTATCATGATCATCTTCAATAGTTACTCCTTTTTTTAAATCTACTTTATCCCCTATTAAAATAGTCATATCATCTATTCCATAGAGAGTAGGTGGAGTTGTATCTTTTTCTTCTACAAGAATATGAGTGGTTTTTTTAGTACTATTTCCATAACTATCTTCTACTATAATTTGTACTGTATAGGTTTTTAATTGATCAAATACATAATCTTCTGCAAAATAGACTTGTGTTTTTGAATCATCTTTGACATTTGATACCAATTCCTCTGGATTCATTGTTTCATTTAAAAGTATTTTTCCTTTTTTTACATCAAATTCTGGTGCTATAATATCATCTACAAATACAGTAAGATAGAAAGATTTTTGTTGATAGATATATTCTATTTTGTATTGTCCTAGTTTTGATATATTCACATGATTTTTAATTTGGATATCTTTGATATCCATCTTTTGCACATGATCTATATACTCATAAGGGTCTATAGATTCATACAAACCAATATGAACAGCATCTTGTATAAAGATAATACGTGGTTGTTTGATATAAAAATATACAAAGCCCAAAACACTACATGTTATTAAAATAAAAAAGACCTTTTTCATATGTATCACCAAGATATCATATGAAAATATGGTCTTATTTATGATAGAAATATTCTTCTATAATTTGTTTTTCACTAAATGGCAAAGGCTCTCTATCCATTATCTGATAGTCTTCATGTCCTTTTCCTAAACACAAAATAACATCCCCTGTTGATGCAATACTTAAAGCATGATGAATTGCTTCTTTTCGATCAGGAATAATCACATATTCACCCTCTGCTTTATTGATACCTTGTACAATATCTTGACAAATTTTATCGACACTTTCGCCACGAGGATTATCAGCTGTTAATATAGAATATGCCCCATATTTAGCAACAATCTCACCAACATCATATCGACGTTTTACATCTCTTTTTCCTCCTGCACCATATACACAAAGAATACGATGAGGATGATATTGTTTGATTGTTTTAAGAATACTTTCAAATGATAATGCATTATGTGCATAATCAATAATAACTGTATAATCAGTAGGTGTATTGACGATTTCTACACGTCCTTTGACTCTGACTTTTAATAATGCATCTTGTATATATTCTTGATCAATGCGTAATAAATGACAAATCATAATCGCTACTAATGAATTATAAACACTAAATTCACCAGGTATATCAGCTGTAAAGTGCCCGTTCAATAAACCTTGTGTATCAAATGAAACACCTAATGAACCATTGTTTTTAGAAAGCTCTATATGACTTGCTTGCAAATCACTAGATTCATTTATAGAATAAGTTAAAATCTGACATTTTGCATTGTCTATCATATCTTTATAATGTTTATCATCTTTATTAAAAATACCGACTTTACACATTTGGAATAACTGTTTTTTACAGCTCATATAATGTTCAAATGAATGATGCTCATGTTCTCCTATATGATCGGGAGAAAGGTTTGTAAAAACACCATAATCAAAATCAATACCAACAACACGATGTAGCATCAAGCCTTGTGATGACACTTCCATAACACAGTATTGACAACCACTTTCTACCATTTCATGCATAAGCTTTTGGAGTTCAAAAGATTCAGGTGTTGTATTCTTTGTCTTTTTAAATACACCATTCACAATAGAACCTATTGTTCCAATAATACCAACTTTTTGATTTGCTTTTTCCAATATAGATTCCATCATATAAGAAGTTGTTGTTTTCCCTTTTGTTCCAGTAATCCCTATAACTGTCATCTTACGACTAGGATGATCAAAATATGCGCAAGATAATAAAGCCAAAGCCATTCTTGCATCTTGAACTTGAATATATGTGATACCAGGAACATAGTCTACACTATGTTCTACAACTATAGTCTTAGCACCACTTTCTATCACTTGATCTATAAAATCATGTCCATCTACTTTTGCTCCTGGGATACAAACAAACAAACTTTCATCAATAACAGTTCTAGAATCATAGTCTATTTGACTAACATTTGTATCCAATGTTCCTTGTAAGAGTGTATAATCTATTTCTTCTAATAGTTTTTCTAATTTCATATTTATCACCAATTTCTATTATATCTATTTTATTTTATAAATGCATCAGTTTCATGTCACCATTTTTCATATATTTTAGCTTTTTCATGGCACGTATGATTGCTAAGGATAAAAATGCAGGAATAATGACACTTATTATCAGTAAAATCCATGATGTCGCATGTGGCATGAGTCTTAATAAACCTACAGGACCTAGTGTGAGTATCTCTGTTGAAACATGAACTTGTAAATGCATAATACTTACACATAATCCTGATATAAAACTTATCAGTATAGGAGGGATAAATAAGATGGGTTTTCGTATAAGATTAACCAACTGCAACATTCCTGTTGCTATAGCGATCATAAAAACATCTATAATTGAATTATCTTCTATTGACATAACTGCAAGTACAACCATAAAAGTTATACATCCAGCCATAATTGCTGCATTGATTGTTCCTCCAACATCCAATAACGCGACAATAGCTATCGCACTGATTGGTGTTATACTTAAAATTCCTATAAGCATTGATATCAATAGACAAGCAATTATTGGATTCATATAAGAAATACTTTGTACAAAGCCACTAATCCATAATATGAATTGATTCATATAAGGATGTATCAATTGGTATAATATCATGGCAATGATATAAATAAGAAAAGGACATATGAAATGACAAGAGAAATTATCTTGAATCATTTTTCCAATGATGATAGAAATCACAACCACAATATAACATGTTATAAAATCTGGATTATGCAAACTTATATGTCCCTGTGTTATTTCCAAACTCCCAGAACCTATTGTTCCTGCAATCACAGAAGAGACCAATGTCAAAGATGTTGCTTTTAATGCATAAGCCACAGCAACACCTATCGCAGGACCAACAAGCGCTTTATCAAGAATACCTAATGAGATAAAAGGTTGTATATTAAATATAAGGCCAAATTGTTCAAAAAGCATTCCTATCATATAACTTATAAAGACTCCATAACTAAATCCTTGTAAAGTAAGTAGGAATAAATTATTTTTTCTTTTCATTACTTCTCCTCTTTATCTTTGTTAACTAATTGTGGGAAAGCTTTAATAATACGTTTGTCGAAATATTTTTTATCTTGTAATGCTTGCTTATAGATTTTTTTATCTGTCTTTTTTATTAATAATAACAACTCATAAATATTGTGTTTATTTTGTTCAAACTCATCAAATGTCTTTTGAGCAAATTCTTCTACATCCTTTATAAATTCATCTAACCTATCATCTAGATGAGTCAATGTGACAACAGTATATGCAAAATCAATCACGAGAATCGTTGTTAATGACGTAGCAACAACAATTAAGAAAGTTGATTGATAACGTAAAAGTTTTTCTAATAAATACGGTTGTACATATTTCACAGCGACAACACTAAATAACCCAAATATCAAAAATCCTTCTAAACACACTCTTCCATTCACATGAAAAGCTTTATCACTATAATCCCACCATCTTCTATGATACATCTTTTCCATAACATATGATGTTATATATTCTATTACGCAAGCAACAAATGCTCCCTCAAAAAAGATAGATATGTATCTTTCTTGCGGTGAAAAAAGCAGAGATACTACAATAGCTCCAACTCCATAGATTGGAACGATAGGTCCTATTAAAAAACCACTATTCTTTATTTTATGTCTTGTGATTATCGGACAAACAAACGATTCCCATATCCAACCTACAAATCCATAGATATAAAACGTTAAAATCCACGCACTTACATACTTTTCCATATTCCCTCCAAAAATATAAAAAACGTTACCGAAGTAACGTCTGTTTTTTCATTGGTGGAGCTTAGCGGGATCG
>DEPZ01000074.1 GCA_002359025.1 Erysipelotrichaceae bacterium UBA3379
CTCTTGTAAAGTCTTTTTTTCATAAATTATTTTTATTTTTTATTTAAATTTAATTTTATATGATAAAAAGGACTATTTTTACAAAAGTAAAAATATGTCCTCTATATTAATCTAATTCAAACTGCCCTGTATATAACTGATAATACCTTCCTTTTTGTTGGATAAGTTCATCATGATTTCCTCTTTCTATAATCTCTCCATGATCTAGTACCATGATTGCATCTGAATTTCTGACAGTTGATAATCTATGAGCTATCACAAAAACAGTTCTATTTTCCATTAAACGGTCCATACCCTTTTCAATAAGTTTTTCTGTTCGTGTATCAATCGAGCTTGTTGCTTCATCCAATATAAGAACTGGCAAATTTGCAATAGCTGCTCTTGCAATAGCAAGAAGTTGTCTTTGCCCTTGAGACAAATTCGCACCATCACTCGTTAACATTGTATCATAGCCATTCGGTAACCTCTTTATAAATCCATGTGCGTTTGCTAGTTTTGCTGCTTGAACAACTTCATCCATAGTTGCATTTAAATTCCCATATCTAATATTATCTGCAATAGTTCCTGTAAACAAATGTGTATCCTGCAATACAATAGATATAGAATGACGTAAATCATCTTTCTTTATTAATTTAATATCAATACCATCATAAGTAATACTTCCTTTTTGAATATCATAGAACCTATTAATTAAATTCGTAATTGTTGTTTTCCCAGCACCTGTGCTACCTACAAAAGCTATTTTTTGACCTGGCTTTGCATAAAGATTAATATCCTTTAAAATCGTAACATCATCATTGTATCCAAAAACAACATCATGAAATCTAACATCTCCTTTTAACAAAACAAGTTCTACACTTCCATCTTCTCTAGGATGTCTCCATGCCCAAATCCCAGTATACTCTTGGCATTCTTGAAGCTTTCCATCTTGAAGAAGACGAACTCTAGTCAATGTAACTTTTCCTTCATCAACCTCTTCTACTTCATCCATCAAATTAAATATTCTTTCTGCACCAGCCATAGCAGCCAATATAAAATTTAATTGTTGTGTAAACTGATTAACTGGTTGAGCTGTCTGTCTAACGAACACCAAATATGATGATAAGCTCCCAAGATCCATAATTCCAGCTATTGTAAAGAAACCTCCAACACATGCTACAATTGCATAATTAAAATAAGAAATACTTACAACGGTTGGAATTGTTCTACCAGAATAAGTTAATGCTTCTGTAGAAGCATTTCTTAATAATTCATTTCTACGATTAAATTCCCTAATATTCTCCTGTTCATGATTAAATACTTTAGAAACCTTTACACCTTCCACCATCTCTTCAACAAAACCATTTAAATCACCTAATGAACTTTGTTGACGAACAAAATAATACTTACTCTTTTTACTTAAATACTGAATGATAAAATACATGATAATCATACATACAAATACAATTAATGATAATTGCCAATTTAATACAAATATCAATATCAAAGTTCCAGTAACCATAATAAAACTTTGAATAAGATTATCAAAACAGTTATTCATCGCATCTTGCAAAGTATCTAAATCATTTGTAAATCTACTCATAATATCACCATGAGTATGACTATCAAAATATCTTAATGGCAATCTTTGCATTTTATGAAAAAGATCTTGTCTTATTTCTTTAATAATCTTTTGTGATGTGTGAACCATTAATTGTTTATATATAAGCGTACTCGTTGCTCCAATAAAATATATCAATGCCATGATACTCACAAAAGATACAAGTCCTTTGGCATCACCAGGTATAATATACTCATTTACAACTGTCCTTATTTGAAAAGTACCCCATAAATTAATACTTGTACTTATAATAACCAGTACCCCAACAATGACCAAAGCATATTTATGATGACCCATATATTTTAAAAATGACTGAATTGTCTTTTTCATATCTCTTGGTTTTGCTGCTGTAAGTTGTCTTGCCATTATAAACCAGCTCCTTCCAATTGTGAGTAATATATTTCTTGATAGATAGGATCATTTTCTAAGAGTTCCTCGTGATTTCCAATAGCATGTATTTTCCCTTCATCTAATATAATAATTTGATCTGCATGTTGGATAGATGAAACTCTTTGAGCGATAATAATCTTTGTTGTATCTTTTAGATTGGAAAGGGCTTCTTTAATATGTGCCTCAGTCGCAGTATCAACAGCACTTGTGGAATCATCTAAAATCAAAACTTTAGGATGTTTTAACAACGCTCTTGCTATACACAATCTTTGCTTTTGTCCTCCAGATATATTGACTCCGCCTTGTCCTAAATCTGTTAAATAACCATCTGGAAAATTCTGAAGAAATTCATTAACACATGCTTGTTGACATGCCCATTCTAAATCTTCATCACTTGCTTCTTTATCTCCCCATAATAAATTATCTTTAATCGTACCACTAAAGAGTGTGTTTTTTTGTAAAACCATTCCTACAGCATCTCTTAACTGTTCAACTGAATACTTTTTCACATCTACGCCTCCAACGAGGACTTGCCCATTATTTACATCATATAGTCTCGGTATAAGTTGTACCATACTTGTTTTGGCAGATCCTGTTCCTCCTAGTATACCAACAGTTGATCCAGAAGGAATATGAATATCTATGTCACTTAATACATATTCTTTTGCTTCATCCTTATATTTAAAATAAACATGTTTAAAATCAACATCACCATTCTTTACTTCATTAATGCAAGGTTCAGGACTAACAATATCAGGTATTTCATCTAATACTTCTACAATTCTTTCACCACTTGCGATAGATCTTGTTAACATTAAAAAAACATTAGAAATCATCATTAATGCATTTAATATTTGTAAGACATAACTTAAAAATCCTGTGAGTTCTCCAACTTGCATATCTCCAGAAAAAATCATTTGTCCACCAAATAAAATAATACAAACAATTGTTCCATACATGACATATTGAAATAAAGGTAGATTTAGTACAGATGTTCTAAATGCATGTTCGCTATTTTGTTTTAATTTTTCATTGATCTTATCAAATTTCTCTTCTTCATATGTCCCTCTAACATATGATTTAACAACTCTAATTGCATTTAAATTTTCTTGTACAACTGTATTGACTTGATCAATACTTGATTGCATCAATCTATATAATGGTCCTACTTTTCTTACAATAAAGAAAAGTCCTAATCCCAATATAGGAATCGCAACAATAAATACAAATGCTAATTTGGCATTGATTGTAAATGTTAAAATCAAAGCTGTTAAAAGCATGAAAGGTGCACGTACTATTGGTCTCACTCCATTACATACAGCATTTTGAATAATTGTGACATCGCTGGTTAATCTTGTAATCAAACTAGAAGTAGAGAAATGATCAGTATTTTTAAAAGAAAAGTTTTGTACTTTCTCAAATTCTTCTTTTCGTATATTTGCGCCAAAACCCTGTCCAGCCGTTGCTGCATAACGGGCATACATAACACCTAAAACCAATGCAATGAATGCACATACAACCATAATGATTCCTTGAGTAATAATATATTGCTTATCTCCATTAGCCACTCCAATATCAATAATATCTGCCATCAATAAAGGAATAACCAATTCAAAAACTGTTTCACCAATGACACATAAACAGCTTAATATTAAATATTTATTATATTGTTTCATATATCCATAAAGTCGTTTAATCACAATATCCCCTCCTTATTCATCTGTTAAATTCTTATACATTCTCATTAAATAATCTTGAAACTGCTTCTTTTCTTCATCATTAAATCCTTTTAAAGATAATTTCTCTACTTCCTCGCAGTGACAATTCCATCTTTCTAATGCTTGTTTTCCTTCTTTTGTGATTTTGATTTGATAAGCTCTTTTATTACCTGGATCAATTTTTCTTAATATAAAGCCTTTACTTTCTAAACTGTTTAAAATACGACTTGTTGTTGCTGGTTCTATATCACATTCTTCTGCAATATCTTTCAACTTACAATTTTCCTTTGTATAGATGCATCGTAGTACTTTGGGTTGTCCTGGTGACAATCTAAAATCATGCATTTTTAATTGATTATGTCTTCTTTGAGCATGATAGGTTTTAAATAATAATAAATAGAATGGTATTTGCATATTTGACCTACTATAAAAGTATTCTTTAAGACAAAAGAAGCATTCATATTTTCTCTTAGCTTATTGCCTTTTAAAAACACTCTTCTCCCTTCAGTATTAAATTTCTTTAATAACCACTATATTTTTGTATAGTTAATTCTAATTATTAGCTTGCTAATAATTTAGATTCATTTTAATCCCATCCTATAAAATTGTCAAATATCGGTATGTCGTTTCATTTGAATGGATAGACTAGTAATGTTATAATACATAGTTAGAAAGAAGGTAAGATTATGGCTAAAGTAGATATTATTTCTGGTTTTCTTGGTGCAGGAAAAACCACACTTATTAAAAAATTAATAAATGAATCTTTATCACATGAAAAAGTAGTCCTTATTGAAAATGAATTTGGAGAAATAGGGATTGATGGAAGCTTTTTAAAGGAAGCTGGTGTTGAAATCACAGAAATGAATTCAGGATGTATCTGTTGCTCCCTTGTTGGAGATTTTACTGAAGCATTAAAAAAAGTTATTCACGACTATCATCCTGATCGTATTATTATCGAACCTTCTGGTGTAGGTAAATTATCAGATGTTATTCAAGCAGTTACAAATGTATATAGTGAAGAGATTCATCTCAATAGTTTTGTTACTGTTATAGATGTTAAAAAATGTAAAATTTATTCACAAAATTTTGGTGAATTCTTTAACAACCAAATACAATACGCATCTTCTCTTATCTTAAGTAGAACTCAAGATGTAACAGAAGAGAAAATACAAGAAGCAATTGATATTATTAGACAACTTAATACAAAAGCAAATATTATCACGACTCCCTGGCAAGATTTATCAGCTGATACTATTCTTAGTGCATTTGAAAATAAAGAATCACTTGAAGATATTCTTCTTAATGAAGTCAAAAACAACTCTATTCATCATAAACACCATCATGGATGCGATTGTGATCACGAGCATCATGAATATAATCATGACTGTGGATGTCATCATGAGCATCACCATGAACACCATCATGATTGCGGTTGTGAACATCATCATGATCATGACCATGATTGTGGTTGCCATCTCGATCATCATGCCGATGAAGTCTTCTCTAGTATTGGAAAAGAAACAATCCATACATATACACAAACTCAGCTAGAATCTATTCTAGAAAAATTATCATCTTCAAAAGAATTTGGGGATATCCTACGTGCAAAAGGTATCTTACAAACACCAGAAAAAAAATGGATCAATTTTGATCTTGTTCCTGGAGAATACGAAATCAGAGATGGTCAGCCAGATTATACAGGTAGATTGTGTATTATTGGAAAAGATTTAAAAGAAAAAGAAATATTTGAACTATTTGGAGTTAACTAATGGATACAAGAATATATTTATTTACTGGATTTTTAGATAGTGGAAAATCTACATTTATCAATGATACAATTACAACAACTGATTTTTGTGCGAATGAGAAATCAGTTTTAGTTGTAAGTGAACGTGGAGAAGTAGAATATCAACAAGAACAAATAGAAGCTCAAAATTGTGACCTTGTTTATGTATCAAGTGAGGATGATTTCAATTATGATTTCTTTAAGAAACTTCAAGATCAGTATCAACCAACACAAATTCTTATAGAACTCAACGGTATGTATAATGTTGATCGTATTATAGAATGTGAAAAGCCAGATAATATGGCAGTTGTTCAAGTTTTAACAACGATTGATGCTTCAACTTTTGGATTATACATACAAAACATGCGCTCTCTTGTTTACCAGCATGTTAAATACACTGATTTATTAATATTTAATCGTATTAATGATTCTATTAAGAAATCATTTCTACGTAATAATATTAAAGCAATTAACACAACAACTCAAATCATCTATGAAAAAGAAGATGGAACTGTTAATACATTAACTGATGATGAATTACCTTTTGATATTTCATCAGATCATTTAGATATTCAAGATCATGATTTTGGATTGTTTTGTATGGATGCTTTAGATCATCCTGAAAAATATGAAGGAAAACATGTTAAATTGAGAGGAAAATTTATTGGTTTAGATAAACAAATTCTTGATGGATTTATTCTTGGAAGATTAGCTATGGTATGTTGTGAAGATGATACATCATTAATAGGAATGGTATGCATATCTCAATATGCAAAACAATTTATCCCAAATGAATGGCTAGAGGTTGAAGGAAAAATACATTTAGAATATGACAGTGAAATGCAAGGTGATATATGTGTATTGCAGGTAGAGAATTTCCAAGTCATTCCACCATTAAAACAAGAATATGTAACTTTTGATTAGCTTATCTTTTGATAAGCTATTTCTATTTGAACTTATATATGTTTTCATGTATAATGAGTTGTGCTAAAAAGAGGTGAAAAAATGAAGGATTTTTGGTATGAATTAAAACATGTATGTAAACAATCAGGTGCAAGATATGGGATTTTACACACTCCTCATGGGGATGTAGAAACACCTATGTTTATGCCTGTTGGAACATTAGCTACAGTAAAAGGAATTTCTCCTGAACAATTAAAAGATATGAATTCACAAGTTATTCTTTCTAACACATATCACTTATGGTTACGTCCAGGTGAAGATGTTGTCAAAAAGGCTGGTGGGTTACATAAATTTATGAATTATGATGGACCTATACTTACTGATAGCGGTGGTTTTCAAGTCTTTTCTTTAGGGAAAACCAGAAAGATTGAAGAAGAAGGGGTTACTTTTAAAAGTATTGTTGATGGAAAAAAACTTTTCTTATCTCCAGAAAAAGCAATCCAAATACAAAATGATTTGGGGGCAGATATTATTATGAGCTTTGATGAATGTGCTCCTTATCCATGTACTCATGATTATATGAAAAACAGCGTCGAGAGAACTTTACGTTGGGCAAAGAGAGGAAAAGATGCACATCAAAGAAAAGATGATCAAGCTTTATTTGGTATTGTACAAGGTGGAGAATACCCTGACTTAAGAGAAATGTGTGCAAAATCATTAGTGGAAATGGATTTCCCTGGATATTCGATTGGTGGTACAAGTGTGGGTGAGCCAAAAGATGTTATGTATAAAATGATTGATGATACAATTCCTTTCCTACCTGAAAATAAACCAAGATACTTAATGGGTGTAGGAAATCCTATCGATTTAATTGAAGGTGCTATTCGTGGAGTAGATATGTTTGACTGTGTTTTACCAACAAGAGTTGCTAGACATGGAGCATTAATGACTCATCATGGTCGTATAAATATTAATAATGAAAAATATAAATATGATTACACACCTATTGATTCAAAATGTCATTGTTATACATGTCAAAACTATACACGTGCATATCTTCGTCACTTACATAAATGTGATGAAATATTTGGAAAAAGCTTATTATCAATTCATAATGTTGCATTCTTATTACAATTAAGTGAAGATATTAGAAATGCAATCAAAGAAGATCGTTTATTAGATTTTAAAGAAGAATTTTTAGAACAATATGGCAGAGATGTATATGAAAGGGCGTTTTAAATGAAATTAAGTGAATTTGATTATCATTTACCTGAAGAACTCATTGCTCAAACTCCACTAGAAAAAAGAGATACTTCTCGTTTAATGGTATTAGATAGAAAAACAGAAACAATTGAAGATAAACATTTTTATGATATTCTTGATTATTTACATGAGGGTGATATTCTTGTAAGAAATAATACGAAAGTTATTCCTGCAAGACTTTATGGAATTAAGGAAGAAACAAATGGTCATGTAGAAGTTTTATTATTAAAGGATTTAGGAAATGATATTTGGGAATGCTTAGTTGGTAATGCGAGAATTGTTAAAATGGATACAATGATTACTTTTGGAGATGGTTCCTTAAAAGCAAAATGTGTACATATTGGTGAAGAAGGTATTCGTCATTTTCAGATGATATATGATGGTATATTCTATGAAGTTTTAGATAAGCTTGGAACTATGCCTTTACCTCCTTATATCAAAGAGAAACTTAATGAAAAAGACCGATATCAAACAGTGTACGCTAAAATAGAAGGAAGTGCAGCAGCACCAACAGCAGGTTTACATTTTACTGATGATATCTTACAAAAACTAAAAGATAAGGGTGTAGAAATTCTAGATGTAACACTTCATGTAGGTCTTGGTACTTTTAGACCTGTAAAAGTAGATGATGTTTTAGATCATCATATGCATAGTGAATTTTATATGATTGATGAAGAAGTTGCTGATAAATTAAATCAAGCCAAAGCAAATGGACAACGTATTATTAGTGTTGGAACAACATCTACTCGTACTCTAGAGTCAAATATTAAAAAATATGGAAAATTCACAGCAACTCAAGAAAGTACTGATATCTTTATTTATCCAGGATATCAGTTTGAAGCCATTGATGCACTCATTACAAACTTTCATCTTCCTAAATCAACATTAGTGATGCTTGTCAGTGCATTTGCCAATAAAGATTATATATTAAGAGCATACCAACATGCAGTAGAAGAAAAATATCGCTTCTTCTCATTTGGTGATTGTATGTTTATCCAATAATGAAAATAAATTATGATCTTAAACTTCAAGAAGAGCTCAAGAAACTTGAAGGTCAAAAGCCATCACTATTATTACATGTATGCTGTGGTCCTTGTTCTAGTAATGTCATTAAAGAATTATGCAACCATTTTGATATCACTATCTATTACTCTAATTCCAATATTTATCCATCAGAAGAATATCAAAGAAGATTTCAAGAATTATTACACTTTATTGAATCATTCAATAAAGACTATAATCAAAACATACAAGTCATTGAAGATGAATACAATCAACCAGAGTGGATAGCAAACCTTTATCCACTCAAAGAACTTCCTGAAGGAAGTATGAGATGTAGATTATGTTATAGCTTAAGAATGAGAAGAACTTTCGATTATGCAAAAAGCTATAACTATGATTATTGGACAACTGTCTTGAGTGTTTCTCCTCATAAAAATAGCCAATGGATCAATGAAATAGGTGATGCATGGCAAAGTGAAAAACCACGTTTTCTTTATGCTGACTTTAAGAAAAATAATGGGTATTTAAAATCTACACAAATGACAAAAGAGTATGATATGTATAGACAGAATTACTGTGGTTGTATGTTTAGTTATGAAGAAATGTTAAAAAGAGAAAAAGACAAAGAACTTCGATAATGATAAATCGAAGTTCTTTTCATATATGTTTGAATATCACCAAATTCTTTACTTCATGACATTCTATAAAATACTTACTTTTCAAAACTATTCTTATAAGCTTTATCTCTTGTAATTTTTAAAACATTATCTTCACTTGGAAAATGTACAGGATTCATCTTTGTTTGAGCATATATATCCAGCAAATCTTTCGCATCCTGATAAATTTCTTTAAGTTTCATATTCCCATACATGCGTGGTGGTAGTATATATATTGGTATATCCAATTTTTGTTTTTCTAATAATTGTTTTACATAAATATTAAGATGAGGACAACATACAACAATATCAAATTGTTTATATTTTTCTAACATAAGTGAAAAAGGAGAAAATTCAATATAGACCTCTTGTTCCATATGATAATCCTCTATTTCCTTTTTTACTCTATTTGCTACATAACTTGATGAAAAACCTCCACCACAACATAATAAAATTTTTATCATTATCCCATTCACCAGATCCTATTCTCATTATTTTCTTCTTTTTTCTTTAATAACTGTCACAAATAACCACATACCCAAACATACAGCAGTCACATACCCTACAAATCCTATTGCAGGTATACCAAAAAGTTGGGGTGTCATTTCAGTTGTACAAAGTATACTACTTGCCATCAACAATCCTGCACTTACAATGCCTACGACCAATTTATTTACCATATGGTCAACAGTAGCAAGTGGGACACTAGAGTCCATAATTTCGAGATTTACTTTTAATCTTCCTTTCTTTACCATTTCAATGACTTCGCTTAATTTGATAGGTAAAGATAAGGTATAATTTGCAGCATCAAACATCTTTTTTCCTGATGTAGAGAGTTCTTTTTTGATCATCTCTTTATCAATGCCATGATTAGCAACATGATTTGCTGCTATTTGTAGAACATTAATTTGAGGATCAATAACCATCACTGTGCTTTCAATTGTCACAAGTCCTCTTGCTAACATACTTATCCCTTTTGGTATAGATATTCTATGTCTATGTGCAATGGAGAATATTTCTTGCATCACATTTCCAAGATTAATATCTTTTAGATCCAAATGAATATAATGATTCATAAATGTTTCCATATCTCCATAAAAAGCAGTATAATCTATTCTTCCGTCATGCACACCTAAAGTCAATACGACTTCAACAAGCTTTTGTACATCATTAGTTCCAATAGCATAGACAGCTGACTTCATTAAATCTTTATCTTGTTTGTTTAATGTTCCCATCATACCAAAATCTATCCAGACAATCTTCCCATCACGAATACGAATATTTCCCGGATGTGGATCCGCATGAAAAAAACCATCATCAACAATTTGTTTTATATAGTTTTCAGCCAATTTCACAGCAATCTCTTGACAATCATATCCCGCATCCTTCAATAATTCACGCTTATCAACTTCATAACCTTCTATATATTCCATAACAAGAACTTTACTTGTCGTATATTCATCATAAATAATAGGAGAGCCAATATATTTTAAATCCTTATGCAAATCAGCAAACTTATGAGAAAAATGTGCTTCATTTAAAAAATTCATTTCTTCCTTAGCTGTTTGCCAAAACTCATCCAAAACAATATTAATATCTACGACACTTCCTAAAATTTCATTAAGATGCAAGAGTTTACTCGCCTTACGTATAAGAATAATATCTCTTTCCATCATTTCATATATATAAGGTCTTTGAACCTTTACAACAATATCTTGTCCAGTTAATAATTTTGCTCTATGTACTTGTGCAATTGAAGCACTTCCTAATGGTTTCACATCAAAACTCATAAATACATCTTCTATAGGTTTACTATACTCACTTTCAATAACATCTCTAATTGTATCAATGCTCATTGGTGATACATTTTCTCTTAGTTTTATTAATTCCTTACAATATCTATGAGAAAACATATCCTGTCTAGAAGACATAATTTGTCCAATTTTCACAAAAGTTGGGCCAAGATCCTCTAATATTTCTCTGAATTTAACAGGATCTATTCCCTTACTAATTTTATGTTTGCGTAGTATTTTAACTATCTGTCCCAAACGATGATAACTTTTTAATGAGTTTTGAGATACACTATTCTTCATGACAACCTTCTTTTTCTAATTCCTCAATTTTTGCTTTCAATTTTGCAAGATCTTCTGCATTAAGCTTTTCAATATCCTTACTCATTTTTTCAACATCTTCAGGTGTTCTTAGCTTGTCTTTAACAGTATGTTTTAACTCTTCATTTAAAATCTTGCCTTGTTCAACAGTCAATTCTCCCTTTTTCACTAACTGTTCAACAACATCCTTAGACTTTTCTGCTGTTAATGCAACTGCACCAATACCAGCCAATAAAACCTTTTTAAGTTCTTCTGAAAATAATTCCATAATTCTCATCTCCTTTATATATATTTTAGCACCATTTGTCATATAATGTAAGCAATTCATACATTATCTCTAATAGCTTTCTCTTTTTCAATGCAAAAGTATATACAATATAATCATAACCACTGATAAAATCAGTGGTATGGACCAGCCCTGTAAGGGCATGTTGTTGTGCAAGTCCTTCGACCACTGAAGGCTGACAACCATAACACTTTCACATTTTACCCCTTAAAGGGGTTTTTTCTTTTTATTTGATTTTCTCTCCTGTAAATGGATCGATAAATTCTTTCATGCTCATCTGATCTGAAAGCTTATCTTCCTGTAATTGATTTCTTATATAATTCTTGACTGCTTCCTCGTTATGTCCTACTGTCACACAGTAATACCCTTTTGCCCAAAACTTTCTATTCCCATATTTATACTTCATGTTTGCATGTCTATCAAATATCATCAATGTTGACTTGCTTTTCAAATACCCCATAAATGATGATACGCTATATTTTGGTGGAATTGTTATAAGCATATGTATATGATCTGGACATGCCTCTGCTTCATGAATAACTACTCCTGGTTTTCTTTCTGCCAATGTTCTTAAAATCATTCCTATATCTTTTCTTAATTTATTATATATCACCATTCTTCGATATTTTGGTATGATGACTATATGATATTTGCAATTATATGTTGTATGTGATAATGTATTATCATCTCTCATTGAGATACCTCCTTTGATTTCTATTTGTGGTTGCCAGCCACATCTATTATATCATTGGAGGTTTTTTCTCACCATCGCTTAAAGCTTTTTTAGACCATGC
>DEPZ01000047.1 GCA_002359025.1 Erysipelotrichaceae bacterium UBA3379
GAACCTGCGACCCCCTGGTCCCAAACCAGGTGCACTACCAAGCTGTGCTACTTCCCGAAATGGCGCGCTAGGCAGGAATCGAACCCACAACCTCTTGATCCGTAGTCAAGCACTCTATCCAGTTGAGCTACTAGCGCTTTATCAATGCCGATACATCTTATCATATTCGACATATCTTTGCAACACTTTTTTATTTTTTTAAATGGTGCCCAGGGCCGGAGTCGAACCGGCACGGATTTTAAGGTCCGCAGGATTTTAAGTCCTGTGCGTCTACCAATTTCGCCACCTGGGCATGAAATGGAGGTTCCAACCGGACTCGAACCGATGATGACAGAGTTGCAGTCTGTTGCCTTACCAACTTGGCTATGGAACCATCTCAATTTTGTTTTTATTTTTTTGTCTTGCCCCGTTCCTCACGTTGCTCAATTAGTATATAATACTTTTCTAGAAATTGCAACACTTTTTTAAAACTTTTTTTGTTTGAAATTCTCAAAATACAAAAAACAAAGTTCTAATGAGCATTTTTTCATTAGAACTTTTTTGATTTTTTTATTGAGCTTTCACTTTTGTCCAATAATTATTGTACATTTCTTTTACTGATTGTTCTTGATATGCGAACACTTCATCATTATTATTACCTGTACGTACACCATAAGCATTGATACCTTTATAATCATTCTCTTCTGCTTCTTTAGCAGCTTTAACATTAGTTGTACGATATCCTACTTCTTGTGTATGTTTCAATGCATTTTCATCACTAATCATAAAATTAATAAAATTCATTGCTAATTCTGTATCTTTACAAGTCTTAGATACTACAAAACCATCAAACCATAAGTTTGTTCCTTCATTTGGTAAATAGAATCCCATATTTTCATTTTCAGCCATAACTGCTGCAGCATCACCTGAATACATAACAGCCATTGCCTTTTCACCATTTTTCATTGCATCAATAGTATCATCCCCACCATAAGTAGGATCCATTGTTTCTCTTTGTTGTAATAACCATTCATATGCTTCTTTAACTTCTTTTTCATCTGTTGTATTCATAGAGTATCCTAAAGCTTTTAATGCTACCATAAAGGAATCTCTTTCAGAATCATACATATAAATATCACCTTTATATTTTTGATTTCTTAAAACTTCCCATCCTGCATTCAAATCACTTTCTGATACTTTTGTTTTATCATAAACAATACCTACATTCCCATAGAAATATGGTACCCAATAATCATTATTCTTATCAAAATCTTGATTTAAGACAGTATTATCTAAACTGTCTTTATTTGTAATTAAAGACCAATCAATCTTTTGAACCAAATCTTCTCTAATTAATCTTTCAATCATATATTCAGATGGAACCATAATATCATATTCATTTCCACCTTGTAATTTTGTATACATTGTTTCATTAGAATCAAATGTTTCATAAACGACTTCACAATCGTATTCTTTTTCAAAAGCCTTAATAACATCCATATCTGCATATTCTCCCCAGTTATAGACTTTCAAAGTATTCTCATGTCCACCACATCCAACTAATGTCGTTAATGCCATCCCAGCAGCTAATCCAGTTTTAATCATTTTTTTCATTTAACTTACCCTCTTTCTTTTTCAAAATCATATATGGAATAAATGTTCCAAGAATTAAAATAATACCTATTACAAAAAGCACAATTGTAGACAATGCATAAATACTTGGATTCATACGTTTAGACATGTTATAGATAACAATAGAAATGTTTTCTATACCATTTCCAGTAACAAAGTATGAAATTACAAAATCATCAAAAGACATTGTAAAAGCAAGCATTGCGCCAGCCATAATTGCGGACTTGATTTGAGGTAAAATCACCTTTGTAAGTGTTTGAAAAGGTGTCGCACCCAAATCCATTGCTGCATCAGCCAAATTCTCATCTAATTGTTTTACCTTCGGATAAACATTTGTAATGACATAAGGCGTACAAAATGCAATATGTGCCAACAACATTGTCATATAACCTTTTTCTATATTCAAAAATGAAAATAGAATCATAAAAGCAATCGCAGTGACAATCTCCGGATTCATAATCGGAAGATTATTAACTTGTAAGATTGTTGTTCTCATCACTTTTTTAGTTTTTGTTAAGGCAATTGCTGTAATAGTCCCTAAAATTGTTGAAATAATTGTTGCTAGTATAGCAATTGTTACAGAAACAACAATTGCATCTAATAATTGAGAATTATCAAATAATGTTTCATACCAGCGTAAAGAAAATCCTTTAAAATGCGATAAAGATTTCGCATCATTAAAAGAGAAAAAAGCCATTACGAATAAAGGAAAATATAGAAACAACAAACATAAACTAATGCATATCGTTTTTACGTACTTTCTTTCTTTTTGCATAATGTTTCATACCTCCTTCTTCTTCTGGTGAACAATTTGTTTTCTTCTCTGCATAATAAATGAGTGCCATCAATGCAATAACAATAATTGCTAAAACAAGTGAAACTGCACTACCAAAATGCCAATTTCCAACTGTAATAAATTGTTGTTCTATGAAGTTACCAATCAATGAATACTGTCCTCCACCTAACATCTTAGGAATAACGAAAGCACTAATTGCAGGTAAGAAAACCATTGTAATTCCTGTCAAAACACCACTTAAAGATAATCTAAAAGTAATCTTAAAAAATGTTTGAATACGTGATGCCCCTAAATCCATAGAAGCTTCAGTTAAAGATTTATCCATATTTGTAAGCGATGTATGAATTGGTAAAATCATAAAAGGTAAGAAATTATATACCATACCAATAACAACAGCAAAATCTGTATATAATAGTTGCATAGGCTCTAATCCAAATAAGCCAATAAAATTATTAAACAACCCGTTATTACTTAAAATACTCATCCATGAATAAGTTCTCATCAAAAGATTAATCCATGTTGGTATTGTAATTAATAAAATTAATATTGTTTGTGTCTGTGGTTTACATTTTGCTATTAAATAAGCAATAGGATATCCTATCAAAAAACAAATCAATGTCGTTAACGCTCCTAAAAGTAAAGAACGTATTAAAACAGATACAAATACCGGATCTAAAAACTTAATAAAATTATCAAAGGTAAACTCAAAAGTTGTAATCTCTGTCCCCTTTGCTGTAAAAGCATAAAAAGCAATTAAAAGCATAGGAACGACAGTAAAAAGAAATAACCAAAAACAATAAGGTGATACCAATTTTCTAAACTGCTTCATTAATATGTCCCCATCTTTTCCATTACATGAATATCTTCAGGCCAAAAATCAAGATTTACCTTTTTTCCAACTTCACTGATATCTGTTGTATGTACTTTATAAACACGTGTATCTGTTTCTACCATAATTTCGTAGTGAACACCTTTGAAAATAATCGAAGATACAACACCTTCAATTTTACCTTGTCCAACTTCTACAATATCTAAATCTTCTGGTCTTAAGACAATATCAACTTCTTGTCCTTCATCAAATCCTTTATCAACACATACAAATTGTTGGTTATCAAATTCAACAAGAAAATCCTTAACAAACTTTCCTTCAACAATATTCGATTCTCCAATAAATTGAGCAACAAATCTATTTTCAGGCTCATTATAAATATCTGTAGGTGTTCCAATTTGTTGAATACTTCCATCATTCATGACAACAATTGTATCTGACATAGTTAATGCTTCTTCTTGATCATGTGTGACATAAATAAAAGTAATTCCTACTTCTTTTTGAATGTTTTTAAGTTCAATTTGCATTGCTTTTCTTAATTTCAAATCTAATGCCCCTAATGGTTCATCTAGTAATAAAACTTTAGGTTCATTCACCAATGCTCTTGCTATAGCAACACGTTGTTGTTGCCCCCCAGACAATTGAGATATATTTCTTTGTTCAAAGCCTTGCAACCCCACAAGTTTTAACATTTTTAAAACTTTTTGTTCAATAATATTTTTCTCTAATTTTTTAATCTTTAAACCAAAAGCCACATTATCAAAAACATTCATATGTGGAAATAATGCATACTTTTGGAAAACTGTATTAATTTCTCTTTTATAAGGAGGTAATGTCGAAATATCAATACCATCAAATAAGACTTCTCCTGCACTTGCTTCTTCAAATCCTCCAAGTATACGCAAAGTTGTTGTTTTCCCACAACCACTTGGACCAAGTAATGTCATAAATTCATTTTCATGAATATCTAAATGAATCCCCTTAAGAACAACTTGTCCATTGTATTCTTTTGTTAAATTATCTAATTCAATTAATTTTTTCATGTTCAAACCTCCCTAAAATAGCGGTGGTGTAGAAATCCAGATCACTTTAGCATTTGATTGAAATGCATTTTCTAAATAATGTGTTCTTTTACCACTCAAATAAAAAGTTTCTCCCCTTTTGACAGTAAATTCTTTATTGCCATAATGCAACTTGATTTTACCACTCACAACATAACCAAATTCCTCACCATCATGTGGTTCCATCATCATTGATGATTTTCCAGGTTGAAGTTCTATCAATATAGGTTCCATATCATTCTTTTGCGCATTAGGAACAATATATGAAATAACATAATCATCTTGTTCATTGATAAAATAATCGTCTTTAGAAAAAACAATCTGTTCATCTTGTGTTTCATTAAAAAACTCATGTAAAGATGTTCCTAGAGCTTCTAAAATATCCTCCAATGTAGCAATCGAAGGAGATGTAAGATTTCTCTCTACTTGAGATAAAAAGCCCTTGGTCAGTTCACTACGATTGGCTAAATCTTCTAAAGTCAATTGATTAGCAGTACGCAATCGTTTGATTTTTTCACCAATATTCATGTACACCCTCCTTTGTTTAAAATATAAAACTTATCGTTTAAAATAGAAAACACAATTATTATACAAATTTTTTACAAAATTGCAATAGTTTTTTAAACAAATAGTTTAATATATTAAACTTTGATATAAAAAAAGAAATAGCCTTCACTATTTCTCTAACTTTTCTCTTCTTAAAGAAGATTTCGCAAACATTTTTTTCATACTTTCTACATCATGTGACCTTAAAGCCTCTTTTAATAAATCAAATTGTCTTTCAAAACGCTCCATACTATCTAATAAATATTCTTCATTATGATAAAATAATTCACTCCATAAATCACCATTAATATTCGCAATACGAGTCAAATCACGAAATGAGTCACCTATATATTTTCCAGTCTCATATTTTTCATTATCACTATTCATCAATGCAACTGCAATCATATGAGGTAATTGAGATGTAAAAGAAATGATTTCATCATGTGCAAAAGGACTCATGATTTTTACACTCTTAAAACCTAATTTTCTAACAAACTCACACATATATTCAATAGATTCTTTTTTATTTTTTTGATGTTCTATAACAATATAGTTCGCATTTTGAAACACTTCTTTACTTGCATAATCGTAACCCTTCTTTTCACGACCCGCCATCGGGTGTCCACTAATATATTCAATATCCTGATCAATCATTTCTAATGCTTGATCTAGAAAATATGACTTAATACCAACAACATCAGTAATAATACTTCCTTTTTTAAACTGATGATTTTTAATAAAATCTAAGACAAGTGAAGGATATAAGCAAATAATAGTCATATCACTTTGTGAAATGATTTCATGTCCATCTGTATATCCTTCTAAAATACAGCCATCATCTTTGGCTTTTTGAAGTGTTGTCTCATCTAAATCCACTCCATAAACATCATGTCCAAGCCCTTTTAAAGCTTGAACATAGCTTCCACCTATAACCCCTAAACCTACAACTGTAATAATCATTATTTACGTCCTTCTTTAAGCATTTCCAATTTATAATCTAATAATTTCTTTGTTAAATCAACATAATAAATATGTGGATATTCTAATCTAAAGACTTCATCCCATAACAAAGCTTTTTGTTTTTGAGAATATTGACGTATTTGTTCTAGTGTATATGTTGGATAAACACATTTTCCTTCATCAAAAACAAGTTCTTGTAATGGCATAATTTTATATGTACCCGCATATAATGTTTTATTCTTCCATGCTGCTGATTGATGATAGATTGTTAAATCTTCATTTTCATTTAATACTTCATCATGGAATGTAATTAAATCCGCAATCGCTTTATTTGTTTCTTTTTCTATTAAACGATAAACTTTCTTATATCCTGGATTTGTAATCTTTTCAGTATTTTCAGAAATTTTAATCTTTGGAATAATCTTGCCATCTTTTTCTACTGCTGCAAGTTTATAAACGCCTCCAAAAACAGGTGAAGATTTAGATACAATCAAGTTTTCACCCACTCCAAAAGAATCAATTTGTGCGCCTTGTTCTAAAACAGAACGAATTAAGTATTCATCCAATGAATTAGATACAGTGATCTTGCAATCATGTAGCCCTGCAACATCCAACATCATTCTTGCCTTTTTTGTTAAATAGGCAATATCCCCACTATCTAAACGAATACCAGCCAATCTTTTTCCCATTGGCATCAAAACATCTTGTGCAATTCTAATAGCATTTGGCACCCCACTCTTTAATGTATCATATGTATCGACTAATAAAACACATTGATCTGGATAAATAGAAGCATACGCCTTAAAAGCTTCATACTCACTATCAAATGATTGCACAAAAGAATGTGCCATTGTCCCAAGGACTGGAATATCAAAATCCATTCCAGCAGCAACGGTTGCTGTTCCTGCAACACCACCAATATAAGCTGCTCTTGCTCCATAATATGCACCATCATATCCTTGTGAACGTCTTGCACCAAATTCCATCACTGCACGTCCTTTTGCTTCTTGGCAAACACGATGTGCTTTGGTCGCTATTAAAGATTGATGGTTGATTGTAATCAATAAGAATGTTTCTATCAATTGTGCTTCTATCAATTTTGCTTTTACTGTAATAATTGGTTCATATGGAAACACTGGTATTCCTTCAGGAATTGCATAGATTGTTCCAGTAAATTTGAAATTTCTTAGATAATCAAAAAAATCTTCATCAAATTTATTTAAGCCTCTAAGATATTCAATATCACCCTCAGTGAAATGCATATCTTCTACTGCTTCTATTAATTGCTGTAAACCAGCATTAATCACAAACCCTCCTTGATCAGGTACTTTTCTAAAAAACATATCAAAATAAACGATTTGATCACCTTTATTTAATTTAAAATAATTATAAGACATTGTTAATTCATAAAAGTCCATAATCAAAGTAATATTTCTAGCACTACCTACATTTTTCTTTTCCATGTATAAGCCCCCTATCATTGTTTCTATCATATAACAAATTAAAAAAAAAATAAAGTTACAATTTCTAAAAAAGAAATGACTACCTATTCATAGTCATTTCCTTAACTGTTCCATTGCTTCTTTGACAGCATCTTTTAATGCTTGTGAAGAAAAAGTTGCTCCTGAAATTGTATCAACATCATAACTATTTTTTTCTTTCATACTTTCAATCATCTGTTCAATCGCAACGCCACCAATAGATGGTGTTTCATTATTCTCTTTTACAATAATATCTACAATTTCATCATTATTAACAATTGTTTCAACTTCAAATTCTCCACCATATCCTGATGCGACAGTTGTTATTGTTCCATCACGATAGATTGTATCTTGTGTTGTTGTCTTTTGGCTATGACAACCTGTCAAAAGAAACAAACATAAAAGCAAAACACTCACTTTCCTCATAAACATGCCTCCTATTTATAGTTTTTAACAAATAGAAGATTTTATGCATATTTTTTAAAAATATAAGTCATAAGATTCTCTTTGGTATGGCATTGGTTGTGCTTTTTGAAACAACATTGGTATCAATAATTGTTGGTGTGGAAAAATTCGTGCTTCATCATCTAATTTATTCATCACCTTAATCCAATCCACATCACTTTGAAATGTTTTTGCTAGTCGATAAACATTATCTCCATGATTCACATGATATAATATAATCTTACCTACTTCTGGATATGTCACACGTTCATTATCATACATATATTCATCATACATCTTTATCACTCCCTCTTTAACATATGTCAAAAAAATAATCCGAAATAGGCAAAAAACACCATTTCTGGTGCTTTATTCTTTTTCTTGAGTAGCAAGTTTATTCAAAGCGTCTTTTGCTGCTTGTTGCTCAGCTTTTTTCTTACTAGAACCTTTCCCTGTTCCTAAACACATATCATCCATCATAACTGCAATTTTAAATATAGGCGCATTGGATGGACCTGATGTTTCTAATAAATCATATGTCACTGTTTTTCTTTGATCAGCTTGCATCAACTCTTGTAACGTTGTTTTATAATCAGTGATATCATCATAATCTAAATCATTGACATGACTATAAATGGTTTGTTCTAATATTTTCAAAACTTCATCTTTACCACAATCTAAATATAATGCCCCAATAAAAGATTCAAAAACATTAGCCAAAACACTATCTCGATCTCTTCCTCCACTTTTTTCTTCTCCAACACCTAAATAAATCAATTGTCCTAAATCAAGTTGTCTTGCAAATCTTGCAAGCGATTCTTCTCTAACAAGTTTACTTCTTAGTGTTGTTAAAGTTCCTTCGGGAACATCTGGGAAGAGTTTAAATATAAATTCTGATACATACAATTGTAAAACAGCATCTCCCATAAACTCTAATCTTTCATAATCTTTTTTGACATAATGAGATTCATTTGCATAAGAAGCATGTGTAAATGCTTCTTTATATAATGCAAGATTTTTATAGGGAATATTTTCTTTCTTTAAAAAGTCTAATATTTTCACTCTAAATTCAACCCTTCTTTCATTTGATTGACAACATCACTTTTAACAAGTTGATAAGCGAGATCAATTGCATTAGCAAATGCAATCGCATCACTTGCTCCATGAGCTTTTACAACAATCTTCTCAAATCCCATCATTAACGCTCCTCCAACAGACTTATAATCAAATTGATCTTTTAAAGCATATAATGAATCTTTCGCAAATAATGCTGCAATCTTTCCTTTCGTAGAAGCCATTAATGTTTCCTTGATCATTTTCATCAATAAACTTGCTACACCTTCACATGTTTTTAATGCAATATTTCCACTAAATCCATCAGTCACAACAACATCCGTATCACCTTTTAAGATATCTCTTCCTTCAATATTTCCAACAAAGTTTAATGATGGTTCTTCTTCTAAAAGTTTATAAGCTTCTTGATGAACTTCGTCACCTTTTTTTGTTTCTGTACCAATATTTAGTAAAGAGATTCGTGGATTTGAAACACCTCTCATATTCTTTGCATAGATACTTCCCATAATTGCAAATTCTTTTAATTGAGAAGCAGTATTACTTGCATTGGCACCAACGTCTAGCATTGCAACACCTTTTTGATTATATGTAGGAAGTATTGCCATTAAACATGACTTTTCTACACCAGCAATACGTTTTAAAAATAACATAGCACTTGTATAAAAAGCACCCGTAGATCCACAAGAAACTACTCCATCTACTACGCCATCGTTTGCTAGACAGACTGCTTTTACCATACTTGAATCTTTTTTTCTACGAACAGACATAATCCCTGCATCCATAGGAACAATATCTCTAGCATCTATAATTTCTATACGATCATATTTTTCTAACTTTGTTAATTCTTCTTTTTTACCAGTCACATATAATATAGCATCTTGATGTGTTTGTATAAAGCTTTCACAAGCTTCTACAACGATAGAACTCCCTAAATCCCCACTCATTGCATCAATTGATAATTTATACATCGCTTTCACCTCTTTGTTAGTATAACATATTTAATCTACATATTCATTATTCTCTTTTAAATTCTCTTTGATCATACCAATGAAATGTTGATATTCATTTTTATATTTATAATCATCAATAATCTCCATAGCATCATTTCTAGCAATTTGCACAATAGGAAAATCTTTTAATAAATCCCCAACTAAAAATGTAGGCAATCCACTCTGCTTGTTTCCCAAAACCTCACCTGGACCTCGCATTTTTAAATCATACATAGAAATATCAAAACCATCTTGACTTTGTTCCATATATTTGAGTCTATCTATAGCTTCCTTAGATGTTGACGAACTCATTAAATAACAGTATGCCTGTTGATCAGATCTCCCTATACGTCCTCTTAATTGATGTAATTGACTCATACCAAATCTTTCCGAATTATAAATGACCATCATATTTGCATTTTTAACATCTACACCAACTTCTACAACAGTTGTAGAAACCAATATTTGTATTTTGTTTTCTTGAAACTCCTTCATAACCAAATCCTTTTGTTCATCTTTTAATTGACCATGAAGCAATCCTACTCGATAACGAGGATAAAAATATTTTTGCATTGCATCAGCTATTTGTGATGCACTTTTGGCTTCAATCGCATCACTTTCTTCAACCAAAGGACAAATCACATAACATTGTCCCCCTGATGATAGATATTCTTTTAAATGTTTTAATATAGGTTTCATACTTGAAGAAGCAACATACTTCGTAATAATCGGAAGACGACCAGAAGGTTTTGTCTTAATCGTAGAAACATCCATATCTCCATACAATGCTATAGCAAGAGTTCTTGGAATAGGTGTTGCACTCATAATTAAAAAATCAACCTGGCTTCCTTTATTTTTCAAAGCTTTTCTTTGATTTACACCAAAACGATGTTGTTCATCAGTAATGACTAACCCCAAATTTGCATAATCCACTTTCTTTTGAAATAATGCATGTGTCCCTATAATAATATCAATTTCATTTTCTTTCATTTTTTCATAAAGATTTTCTTTTTCTTTTGAAGTCATTGATCCTACAAGTAGACCAATACGTACATCGACATTTTTAAAAAAGCCTTTCAATGTTTCATAATGTTGTCTCGCTAATATTTCCGTAGGAGCCATGAGTGCTCCTTGATAACCTGATAATACATTAGCATATAATGCAAGTGCACTCACAACTGTTTTACCACTTCCAACATCCCCTTGTAAAAAGCGATACATCATATGAGGACTTTTTAAATCTTCTACAATTTCCTTAAAAACTTTTTGTTGATCTATTGTTAACTGATAAGGCAAAGATAAGATAAAATCTTGAAAAGCTTTTATATCAAATGATTTTGCTATTCCTAACTCTTGATTTCTATCATCTTTAGTCAATTGCATAGTCAATTGAAACTTTAAAAATTCTTCATACTTTAAATACTTTAAAGCTTCCATAATATCTTGTTTAGAAGAAGGAAAATGGATATTCCATAAAGCTGTATTTTTATGTAATAATTGATGTTTGATAATATACTTTTCTGGAACATACCCTAATATTTCTCGATCACATGTTTTCAATGCTTTTTGAATTAACCCTTGAAACACCTTTTGTGTCATTCCAGGCTTCAAAGTATAAAGAGGATGTATCCCCTTTAATTCACTTAAAGGCTTTATTTTGATATCACTTGCTGTAATATGATTTCCTTGAGCTTTTCCTATAATTGTAATAACTGATGAAAGATGAAGATGACTTCTTAAAAAGTGACGATTGAATATTGTAACTTGATAAATATCTTGATACTTATCTGAAACAGAAAAAGTCATCCTAGACATTCTTCCTTTAAAGAAAACCTGACATGGAGAAATAACTGTTGCTTCAATAATAATACGATCATCTTCTTTTGGATAAGTTTCTTCGATAATATCGTATTTATACGGAAAAGTATTCAACAAGTCTTCTACTGTATTAATATTCATCAACTCTAAATACTCTCTACGTTTTTGAGTTAGTTTTAAACATGCAATATCCATTCTTTCACCACCTCCGTCTATTCTATAACAAATCACAAAAAAAAGATATATAGAAATATATCTTTTTATAAATCACATATACCTTTTCCTTCACCATACATGCTATACCAGTCTGCATTAAAATCGTCTACTGCTTTTTCTATGCTTGGATTTTTAAAGATTTGTTTCAAAATCTCTACTGGTGCTGTGATTGCATGTGTTCCATGATTCAATGCATCTTTGATTTGTTGTACGCCTTTAAATGATGCTGCGACTATCTTTGTATCATAGCTATCATTATCTATTCTATATGACAGCTCTTGAATAAGTTCCATTGGATTCCCTCCTAGGTTGCCTATTCTATTGACATAAGGTGCAATATAATCCGCTTTGGCTTCTAATGCCATATAGGCCTGCATAAGATCATAGACTGCTGTTGCTGTGACGTGGATTCCCTCTGCTTTTAATATCTTGATTGCCTTTATCCCTTCATAAGATACTGGCACCTTGATATAGACATCCTTGTCTACCTCTTCAAGAATGCGATGCGCTTCTTCTACCATAGACGATGCATCTTTAGAGATGACTTGAATATGTAGACTTCTTTCTTTGCCTATAATCTTTCTTATTTCTCTCATATGTTCAAAGAAGTCCTTTGGTGATGTCTTTTTTACAATTGATGGGTTGCTTGTCACTCCAACAATTGGCATATATTCTACGGCTTCCTTTATTTCTTCTAAATTGACTGTATCAATAATAAATTCCATAA
>DEPZ01000033.1:0-169 GCA_002359025.1 Erysipelotrichaceae bacterium UBA3379
CGCCTCTTCAGCCTCTTGAGTATGTCTCCTTCGGTTGCTTAACTATAATAACATACATATTTTTACATTGCAACACTTTTTTTCATTTTTTTATTTTTGGTTTTATTGCCCTCTCTTATCGTACTTCTTAACATATAGTAATATTGGGAGGTGAAAGTTATGGGAATGC
>DEPZ01000033.1:235-6752 GCA_002359025.1 Erysipelotrichaceae bacterium UBA3379
TACAATCAATTGCATTACAAGAAGCTGCTTTAGCACATATTTTAAATGCTGAAGGAGAAAAGATTCAAAGAGTTGTATGTGATGCAACATGTGTTGAACAATTATTAGAAGTCAATGAATCTGTATACAATACAATTCAAGCTGTTTCTACATTAGAAGAATCATTAAGACAAAAAACAAATGATGTATTAGATGCTCTCGGGGACGGGAACTGTCATCATAAATGCTGCTAATAAAATAGCTGTATCATAAATCAAGACAATCATCATTGAGGAGTATACAAAGTTGAAGTGTACCCCTCTTTTTTCATATTGATTCGTTTAAAAATAAAAACAGTGCTTATCAGAAATACTGAAAGCACCATCTTTTTAAATGTTATTTCGTTGCAGTTCCTTCTTTTTTCTTTAAATAATCTGCCAAAAACCATAGAACAAATACAAGAACAATCGCACTCACTCCTGCGACCATACCTGCACTTGATTGTATAAAATCAGCAATATATCCTAGCATAGGAATACATAAAACGGCTTTACCAATCAATCTTTGATATGATACTGGTGATGAATCAATATTATCATTGTTATCACCTTTTGTTTTAAAAGCTTCATTTGTATCATCTTTTTCTACAACTCTATGTGTCGCAACAACATCACTATCTGCAGCCATTTTAAAAGTAATAACATCACCTACTTCAACTTCACTGGCTTCTACAGGTTCAACATAAATGAGACTTCCTACTGGATACTTAGGCTCCATACTTCCACTCAATATTCCATACATTTGATATCCAAATGCTTTTGGAACAACCAATGCACCACATACGACAACAATCACTACAACTATTAAAGTTGCTATTAAATTTAATATCTTTGACATATAATCCTTCCCTTATCACTATTATATAAGCATTATAACATAATTCGTTGTAAAACCACAAATAAAACCAACACATATGGCTTGATTATAAAAATCAATTCCCTTATATAGTTAAACAAAAAAGTACAGTTATCAATATCTGTACTTCTTTACACAACTATTCTTTTATGTTTTTAAATGTTTGTGTTTTCAACATATCTATTTCTTCTTTATATGGTGCTTTTTGCTCAATATATGGAGTTTCTAAAATCTTTGGAATCATTTCTAGACGTGGATGATGCACAATCGCATTGAGCGTTTCAAAACCAATATATCCATGTCCTAGATTTTCATGTCTATCTTTTCTAGCACCCATAGGATTTTTAGAATCATTAATATGAACAACCAATAATCTATCTAATCCTATTTTTTGATCAAATTCATCTAAAATAGCATCAAACTGAGTTAAATCATAACCACCATCATGTAAATGACAAGTATCTAAACACACTCCTAATAATTCATTATGGTTAACATGTTCAATTATATATTGAAGTTGATCGAAATCCTTACCAACTTCACTTCCTTTACCTGCCATTGTTTCTAATGCTATTTTGACCTTTTGATTTTCATTTAAAACCATATCTAACCCTTTAACCACTTGATTCAATCCAGCTTCATCCCCTGCCTTCACATGTGATCCAGGATGTAAAACAAGACGACTGACACCTATCGCTTCACATCTTTCAATTTCTTGTTTTAAAAAATCTACAGCCAACTCAAATGTCTCAGGTTTAATTGTATTCGCAAGATTAATAATATATGGAGCATGGACAACAACATTGTCTATATCAATATTGTTATCTTTCATTAATTGTTTGGCTTCATCTATTCTTAATGCATCTATAGGTTTACGTGAAGTATTTTGAGGAGCTCCTGTATAGAACATAAATGTCGTAGAACCATATGATAAAGCTTCTTTAACTGATCCTAACATCATCTCTTTTCCATTCATAGAAACATGACTTCCTATAAGCAATGACATTACATTCCCTCTCTTTCACGTTTTTCTCTTTGTGCTTGTTTTGCACGTTCTTTTTTCTGTCTACGAATATCTTCTTTAATCATTGCACGTTTTTGCTTACGCACCATATCTTCGATCATTCTTTTACGTTTTTTCTTATAACCTGGTTTTACTTTCGTAGGTTTTCTTACAATTGAATTGATTTGTTTTTCTAATTCTGTTTGTTTCTTTTCTCTTGATTTACGTTTTTGACGTTCTTTCGTATGTACAAATTGGTTACCTTTTAATTCTTTCATTTCAAAAGTAATCCCTTTATGTTCTAAAGCATGAACAATTTGTTCATTTGTTGTATCATACATACTATAGCATTCACCAGTATATTTACCTCTACCACTACGTCCACTACGATGAATATAGAAATCTAATTCTTTAGGAAATTCCATATTAATAACATGAGAAACTCCATCAATATCAATACCTCTTGCAGCGATATCAGTTCCTACAATATATTGATATTCCATATTTTTAATACGTCTCATCATTTGACGTCTTTCTCTTGGTTCTAAGTCACCATGTATTTCTCCGACTTTATACCCATCATTTCTTAACTTCATTGTCAAATCAGACGCTTCATTTCTCGTATTACAGAAGATAATACATATATATGGATCAATAATCCCCATAATTTCTTTTAAGACTTCATATCGATTTCTATGTTTTGTTGGTACAAGATAATGTGATACATTACGAGAAGTAGATAATTGATCATCTATCTCGATAATTTTAGGACTATGCATATACTTTTGCAAAAAAGGTCTTAATTGTTGAGGAATTGTTGCTGAAAAGACCATCATTTGAAGATTGTCTTTCATTTTTCCTAAAACAGCATCCAAATCTTCAATATACCCATATTCTAAAGTCATGTCAGCTTCATCAATAACAAAAATATCAGCTGTTGTAATCTTTAAAGCCTGTTCTTCCAAAGATAAATCTTTAATTCTTCCAGGTGTTCCAATAACAATATGAGGTTGTACTGTTAATCTATCAATAGACTTTTGTTTATCACTTCCTCCTATGACTAAAGAAACCTTTAAATCTTTATTGTATTTTACAAACTGTCTTGCATTTTCATAGATTTGTGTTGCAAGTTCACGTGTAGGTGCAGTAATAACTGCTTGTACACATTCTGATTCCACATCAATCATATCCATAATAGGAATTAAAAAAGCATGTGTTTTTCCTGTTCCAGTTTGAGATATTCCTATCACATCTGTATGTTTATATACTAAAGGAATAACAGATTTTTGTATTTTCGTTGGTGCATCAAAGTTTAATTCACGAATTGTTTCTTTGACATATGTACGAAATTGATATTGTTCAAATAACTTCATTATAGCGCCTCCTTTCAAGCTTTTTGATTATACTATAATTCAATTAAAAAATCAAAAAAGATTGATGAAATCTTAAAATTATTTCATTTTCACCATTTTTTAAATTCTACATATACTATACAAGGAGATGATTTTTATGTACCCACCACAATATGATGAACCACCATACCCATATAGTTATCCTGTCTATTATCAAAAGCCACCATTACTCAATTCTATGAAGTATTCACTACATCAAATGAATTTATCTTCTACAATCCGTACTGCACAAAAGACACTCTATACTATCAATCAACTCATACCTATTATCAATCAATTACGCCCTGTTTTGCATAATGCTTCTACTGCTTTAAAAGTTGTAAAAGCTGTTAAACAATTTGATTTAAATGATATTGATAAAGATATAGACAGTTCTATCAAAAGCGATGTTATTTATAAATGACCTCGCTTTTAATTTTAGCCAAGAGTTCTGGATCATAATCGTAAACCTCTAATAACTTAATTGCATTCCCTACACGACATATACCCTTTTTAATTTTATAATCGCAGTATAATTGATGATCTTTCACTTCATCTAAAAAACAATATTGTGGTGTATCTAAAAAATAATCTACAATCTTCAAATCATGTGTTGTTATAAAGGTTAAAGAATGATGTTCAAATAAATCTTGAATAATCACTCTTGATATTTCTATTCTTTCTCTTTCATTTGTTCCTCTAAGTATTTCATCTATAAACACATAACAATCTTCCCTATGTACACGTTCAATTATTTTCTTTAATGTTTTAATTTCTTTAACATAATAGCTTTCATGAGATAATAAATCATCTTTCATATGTATAGATGTACATATAACATGATTGCTAAAATAAAATGCATCAGCAAAACATGTATGAATTGCTCTTGCAAGAATCATATTCACGCCTATCGTCTTCATAAAAGTTGATTTTCCTGAAGCATTACTTCCTGTAATCATGCAAGATTCATGAGTTGTAAAAGTATTTTTTACAGGGTCTTTAATTAAAGGATGATAGACTTCTTGACATTCTACTTTTAAATCTTGACCGAGCGTAGGAATACATGAAGTATACTGACTTCTTATTTTTTTAACCGTTAAAGCCATATCAACCAAACCAATGCATTCATATAAATAAAGATAATTTTCTTTGAGTTTATCTTTATTTTTAAAAAGAATGAAAGCTTGTAACAAATGAAACATAAATATATTTTTAATAAAATCAAATAAATATATCACATCTATACTAGAAATCCTTACAAAAAAATGTGTAATCAATGTATATCTCTTAGCCCTCTTTATTGTTTTCTTTAACTTTTGTTCATCACTAAACAAATGCAAATGACATAATTTATCTATAGCATCTATCACATAACAATAACTCGTTACCATACCTAATATTTCATCATACTTTTTAATAATATGCATATGATACATTCCAGCTAAAAAGAACCATAAGAAAATAAGCTGTACACATAGCTGAAAGTTTTGAGTCATTCCCGCAACCAATGCTATAATAAATAAAATATAGATACTTGCTACAGCAATATAGTCAATCACATCAAATGCCTTGATTTTATCAAATATATTCAATCCTTCACTATACCCCTTATTTAATTCATATAAAATATGTAAAGATGATTTTAAAGTTTTCTCATCTTCAAAAATATGAATCAATCTTTCTAACTCTTGATGGTGAGAAGGATTCATAAACATACGTCCAAACATATACTCTTTTCCAATATCACTTTGTGTATGATTTATAAAATGAAAAACCTCTTCTAATTCTAAATCATCATAAACATTCTGATCAAAATCATGCTCTACTTTTAATAAATACTCTTTATTAATTTCAGTTTTCACCCTATCATCATCAAAGAAGAGATACTGACTATATAAATATCGAGTTAATATCCACTTCCATAATATTCTCATTATAACTAAGATTACAATTATAACGATAATAACAGATAAAATAATCAAACCCATCATACAATCACCTTTTCCCTACTCATATATAAAAATCATAACAAATTATGATAGCCCATACAACTCTATATAACACTTTCTTCATCTTTATAAAACATGTATAATAATGGAGAGGTGAAGAAAATGGAAGTTGTTGCTATTACACCAAGAGGTTATTGCAAAGGTGTTGTTCGTGCCATTGATATAGCAAAAAAAGCAAGTCAACTAGAAAAGCCAGTATACATTCTTGGAATGATTGTTCATAATCAATTTATTGTGAATGCATTAGAAAATTTAGGTGTACATACTATTGATCAAAAAGGAAAAACAAGATTAGAATTATTAGATGAAATTCATTCTGGTACTGTTATTATTACTGCTCATGGAGCAGGTGATCAAGTCTTTGAAAAAGCTAAACAAAAAGGACTTCGTGTCATAGATGCATCTTGTCAAGATGTTATCAAAACACATGATTTAATTAAAGAAAAACTATCACAAGGCTATGAGATTCTCTATATTGGTAAACATGGTCATCCAGAATCAGAAGGAGCCTGTTCAATAAATCAAGACAAAATACATCTCATTACTTCTACTCATGATATAGATGCAGTTGATCCAAAAAAACATTATGTTATGACTAATCAAACAACAATGTCATTATATGATGTATACGATTTATGCGAGTATGCTTTATCACATCTTCAACATGTAGAAATTGCAAAAGAAACATGTAATGCTACGAAGATTAGACAAGAAGCAATCAAGAATATTGATGAAGATGTTGATTTGGTTATTATTGTAGGTGATCCTCATTCTAATAACACCCAAAAACTTGCATCTATCGCAAGTGATCAAAAAGAAGTATATATGATTGAAAGTATTGATGATTTAGATATAGAAAAGTTAAAAGGAAAGAAAAAAGTAGCTGTATCATCTGGAGCATCTACACCAACATATCTGACTCATCAAATTATCTCTTTCCTTCAACAATTTGATGAAAATCAGTCTGAAACATACCAAAAACCTCCAATAGACAAAAATAAAATCATTTAAAAAATATGCAAATTTGCATATTTTTTTATGTTTATATTCTCTTTTAATCTTCATGATACTGTATACTTGAATTTCTTTCAATCAAGTAACATGGTAATTGTATTCTCATTGAGTTTAATTTTCTTCCATTGACTAGTGACTGATGTAATAACGAAGCTCCCAATTCTCCCATTTCATCAGCTGGCGCATAAATAGTTGACAAGGATGGT
>DEPZ01000033.1:6807-16421 GCA_002359025.1 Erysipelotrichaceae bacterium UBA3379
GGTACTCGAATGTTTAAATCTTGTAATGCCCTCATAGCTCCAATTGCAATTGGATCATTAACAGCAAATAACGCACTTGGAAGTTTTTGTTTTTGAGCAATTTCATAAACCAAATTATATCCTGCTTCACTCGTTAAATCTTTTTCTAAAGAAAACTCTTGGTAATCCATATGAAATTCTTGACAATATTTTATAAAACTTCTTTTTCTTGTTTGGATATGATGATTCAATTCATTATATTCGCTTCTTCCTAAAAAACCGATTTTCTTATGTCCAAGATCATAGAAATATTTAACAACTTGATACATCGCATCATCAAAATCCAAAGTTATACAACATTTAGTAATGGGACTCATATCCATATCAAGAAAAATAATATTGCTTGTCATCTCACATAATTTTTCAAGATGAGAAGAAGATATTTTACCAATACAAATAATTCCATGTACATTTTGCAAAACACTTTCCACATCAATATCACCTTCACGCACTCTTCTCATCGCTACATGATGTGTCTTTAAATATTTTTCTACTGCCTGTAACAACGTTATATAATAAGTATCACGAATTTCTTGTTCATATGTATAACATTGAATAATAGCAACAACGAGTTTTGTATTCTGATTTGAAGTTTTTCTTGGTTTAGGTACATAGTTTAATTTTGCAACGGCTTCCTGTACTTTTTTTCTTGTTTCTAGGGAGACGTTTAACGTGTCATCTTCCCTTAATATTCTCGATACTGTCGCTATAGATACATTTGCATAATTTGCAACATCTTTTAAAGTCACCATTTCCATGTCTCCCTCCTCACATTATTCTTTATTATAAGTGAAATTTTATGAAATTTCTATACTTATATGCGATATAACAACGAAATAACAACAAACTCTATTTTTACAAAAGCAAAAATAGAGTTCTCAATAAATAATATTCTATTATTAATGAATATCTATATATACTGGTTTGTCATTTAATATAATTTCATCAGCAAAGACACCTTCAGTTTCAAATATGATAATAATATTTTCTCCTTTTTTTAAAAATGGCCCTGGTATATAAAGAGATCCTGTTGGACCAACTTGGTAAAATCTACCGCAATGATGACCATTAACAAGAACTATACCTTTTCCAAATTTTGTTACATCAATAAATGTTTCTTGTGGTTCATCATCAATTGTAAAAACAAATTGATGAAAGGCAGGTCCACCTGTATATTCTTTAGACCAATCTATAGCATCAGTTTTATCAAAATCCAAACAATAATGCTTCCATTTTTTGGTGAAATGTATATCTAATAATACTCCTGTACGAATCCCCTTCTTTTGGGTATCAGCTTGTAACTTAGCACCGTAATTTACTCTACCCATATTTTCAACAAGAATTTTTAAATCATTTTGGTTTTCTAAAGATGTTTCAAAAAAGATTTCATCACCAATTTCTTCTTGATATTGCACACCTACGAATTTGTTATTCACATATACTTGAACACGATCACGTGCATCAACAACTCTTAATCTAGACTGCTTTATATAACTCTTAAAATAATGCTGATAGACAACATAACCATAATAATGATCAAGTTCTTCCATTGTCAATGGCCAAGAGCTTTCAACAATTGTTGATATTTGTTCTATCACACTAAAAAGCGATACTCTGTTTTTACATTTTATACTTCCATAACTGCTTGTTTTTCTACGATTTTCAAGGCGATTATGTTGTTGAGTAATCAATTCTCGCAAAAGGTGGTATTTTTCAGTTTTAGCTCCGTACTCTGTTAAAATCGCATCATAATCATATGAAGTAATTTGAGGGAGGTCTTTTTCTTTTCGCGCAGAGCATCCATTCATCCAACCAAAATTCGTTCCTCCTTGAAACATATAAAAGTTTATACTACCAATTTCTAACATTTCCTTGACACTGTCTATAAACTCCTGAGGATCTCTACGAATAATCTCCTGATTCCATCTATTAAACCAGCCATCCCAAAATTCCATGCACATAAGAGGTGCTACAATATCATGTCTTTTCATGAATTTTTTTAATATTTCCATGTTTTCTTTAGCATGTGATCCAAAATTACCTGTCGGAAAAACATCTCCATTCATTAAACTTCCTGCTTCTAATGCTTCATCCCAAGTACCATCAGCAGTGAAAATAGGAACTTGAATACCATAATTACGCATAAGTTTATAAACTTTTTTGAGATAGTCTTTATCTTCACCATATGAGCCATATTCATTTTCTAATTGAGCTAAAATAATCGAACCCTCTTTATGAATCTGATACTTAGAAATTTTAGGCAAAAGTATAGAGAAGTATTGATCAAGACATTTCATATATTGCTCATTATCACTCCTCAATCTTATTCCAGGGTACTTCAACAACCAAGCTGGTAAGCCACCCATTTCCCACTCTGCACAAATATATGGTGACGCACGTAATATAACATATAATCCCAATTGGTGAGCCAAACTCAAAAATCTTTCAATATCTTTTATCCCCTTAAAATCATATTCTCCTTGCTTAGGTTCATGAAGATTCCACGGAACATATGTTTCCACAGTATTACATCCCATATCAATAAGATCTAATAGAGTATCTTCCCAATATTCAGGCACAATTCTAAAATAATGAACAGCTCCTGAAATAATCTTTACAGCCTTACCATCTATATAAAAATCCTTTTTGACTTCAATACTTCCCAAATTATTTCTCTCCTTTATAATTCTTCAAATTTTGGATTATTTGCAAGTTTAACAAATGGTAAATAAATAACAATTGCCAATCCTAAATTAACAAGTGACAATATAATTGATCTCCAATCAAAACCTGTTGCAAAAAAACCATATAGTACAGGTGGCATCACCCAAGTGACATTTTGCGTAACTGGCGCCACCAAACCTAACGCAGTTGCACCATACGCTACTGCTGATAATACAATCGGACAAAGTAAAAACGGAATAAACATAAGTGGATTCAAAACTGTTGGTAAACCATACATAACAGGTTCTCCGATATTAAAGAGTACTGGCGCAATCCCTAACTTTGCAACCTCTCTGTAATGTTTATTTTTAGATTGCCAAAATATTGCAATAAGAAGCCCTAATGTTGCATACCAAACAAAAGCTCCATAAGAAACACTTGTCCATAAATAAGGAATATCTTTTCCTAATTGATAAGCTTCTAAATTTGCTAAAAGAGCAACTCCAAAAACACCTTCCATAATTGGCGCCATAACATTTCCACCATGAATACCAAAAAACCAAAATAATTGAGTCAAGAAGGCAACCATTATAATAGACAATGGATTTTGAGATAAACCTAATAAAGGCGTTTGTAATACATCATAAATCCAATCAATAATTAATTGTCCTGTAATCAAATTGAAGACATATGTGATAATAGCAATAACATACATTGCAATAAATGCTGGAATGATAGAAGTAAATGGAACTGCAATCGCTGGTGGTACAGAGCTAGGTAGTTTAATAGTCCATTTCTTTTGCATACATTTGCTAAAAATAACAACAGCAATAAATCCAATAACAATCGCAGTAAAATATCCACGTGAATTAATTTGATTTCCTGGAATAAGACCACTCATTGTTACAGATAACTGACCATTCGCATATGATAATCCAGTAACTTTATTAATAATTTCAGCAAAACCATTATTCATACCAGATAATTGAAATGTTTGAGTCATAGATGTTCCCAACGAAATAACAAAAGATGCTAATGCAACCAAACCTCCAGATAATTTATCGGTTTCATAAACTTTTGCAATGTTATAACCTAAAGCAAAAATAAATACTAATGAGACAATAGCTAAACTTCCATTAAAAATCAAACCATTAATTGTAATCAACCATTGGAATGTTTCTGTAATTTGTGTCCATCCAAATTCAGAAGGAAAATCAGAAAGAAATGCATTGATTAACAATGCAATTGAACCAGTCATAACAACAGGCATTGTTGCTATAAATGAATCACGAAGAGCAACAAGATGTTTTTGTGAACCAATTTTTGTTGCAATAGGCAGCAGTTTCTCAGACATAAAGTCCATAAATCTTTGATACATAATATTCTCCTTTTCTATCAATATTAGATACGATAGCATCGATGTTTTATATCCATTTTTATTATAACTACTTTTTACATAAAAATCAATAATTTTATCATTAATTTTACTATTATTTTTTACTAATTTATTTCGTTTTTTAAGTAAAATGCTGTATTTTATCAACATATTACTAATATTTTATAATAAAAAACATTATTATATTAGTAAAATTATATTTTTTTACTAATATAATATATAAAAAAGCAGAAGCGATAACTTCTACTTTTACTATTTTTTCATTCATTTTACCTTATGACTATACATTTTCTATCTCGTCTTTGGGGAGCCATTTCACTTTGTGATAATAAACAATAAACATAATAGCACATGTAATCCATGTAATTGGCCAACCAAAGAAAACAAAATACAAATCAGATGTCATCTTTGTTACAAAGAATAAATAGATTTGTCTTAATATAACAAAGTTAAAGACCATAATATACATTGGTACAGATGATTTACCAGCACCTCTTAATACCCCATTATAGATTTGTACAATAGGTAAAAATAAATAGAAAGGTAAAAACGCTATTAACATTGTCCATCCAGCTTCAACAACTGCCAGATCACTATTAAACATAGAAATAAATTCTTGGCCAAAGATAAACAATACAACAACAATTGCACCAATAACACCCATTGTCATAAGCATTGCACTCTTTGTTCCTTTTTTAACACGATCATATTGTTTAGCTCCAATATTTTGTCCAACAAAGGTTGTAATAGCCATATTAAAGCTTTGTAATGGCAATTGTACAAATCCATCAATACGTATTGTAGCAGAATATCCTGCAACAACACTAGAACCAAATGCATTGACATAAGATTGAACAATAACATTAGATAAAGAAACAATACTTTGTTGTAAACCTGTAGGTAAACCAAGCATAATAATCTTTTTTAATGTAGGCATGTCAAAACCAATACGTTTTATTTCTAATCGATATACTTCATCACTTCGTATTAAAATGATTAAAACAAGTATAGCTGATAAGGCTTGAGAAATTAATGTTGCTATACCAACACCAGCAACACCCCATTTAAATACTCTTACAAAAACTTGATCTAAAATAATATTTGTCATACAAGCAGCCACCAAGAAGTAAAGTGGACGTTTAGAATCACCAATAGCCCTTAATATTCCAGCTCCCATATTATAAATCAAAGCAAAAACAATTCCTGAAAAATAAATTGTTAAATATGTAGCTGACTCTGGGAATACATCTTTTGGTATTCCTATCAAATGTAATAGTGGTTTTGTTCCTAACACTCCTAATGCTGTTAAAAAAACCGCCATAACAAGTGTTAAAGCCGCTGAACTATGAACTGCTTTTGATAATCTTTTATAATCATTCGCTCCATAGTATTGCGCAATAATAACTCCTGCTCCTGTAGCTAGCCCCATAAAAAATCCAATCAACATATTAATAATAGGTGATGAAGCACCAACTGCTGCTAATGCTTGTTTACTTACAAAGTTTCCAACCACGTAAGCATCAACAGTGTTATAAAGTTGTTGAAATAAGTTTCCTATCAATAAAGGAATAGAAAATAATAATATACTTTTTGCAATATGTCCATGAATTAAATCTGATGAACTTTTTTGTTTCATATACCTCTCTCCCTCCCATAAGTACCTATTTTACACCTTTTCATGCTAATGTATAGCCATTTTTCATATAATGTAAAAAATATAACACTCTATATCAAAAATAGCTATTTTTATAAATTATAAAGATTTCATATTTTATAACGTAAATATATAATGACACAGAAAATCTTTGTATTTAAAAAGATGCCTTACAAAGACATCTTTACATAACTATTGACATATAATTTCTAACATATCAACAATTTCATCAATATCAAATTTACTACTATCAATAACTAAATCATAATTATTCATATCTCCCCATCGACGTCCTGTATAATATTCATAATAATGTTTTCTTCTATGATCTATTCTTTTCATTGTTAATAATGCTTTTTCAGATTCTACACCATAATCATTAATAACTCTTTCTTTTCTTGACTGTTCGTTTGCTTTAATAAAGACATGAATGGCTGATGGATGATTTTTTAATACGACATCACCACATCTTCCCACAAATACTGCAGGACCTTGGTTTGCAAGTTCTTCAATAACTTCACTTTGGGCAATAAACATACGATCTTTTACTGAAAGATTTAATAAACCATCACTTCCTTCATGAAGAAAATGTTGTAAACTTGATAAATATGATATTTCTGCTCCGGCAATTTCTTCTTCGTGTGTGAAAACATCTAGATTAATTTCACTTGACTTTGAGGCAAGTTCTACCAATTCCTTATCATAAAAAGGAATGTTTAAACGTTTTGCAAGACGTTCTCCAATTGCTTTGCCTCCACTACCATATTGTCTACTGATTGTTATAATTTTTGTCATCACTTATCCTCCTCACTTTTCATTTCTTTTGCCCATTCAAAACCTTTTTTCGCAATAATAACTGCAATAATTTCATTGATAACTGCCGCTGCAGCAATTGTCCCTTGTATAATCTTTGCACATTCTGGTGCAGGTCCCTGAAGAGTATTGACAGCAATTCCAGTAAACACAAGTGAAACACCTGAATGTGGTAAGAGTGTTAAACCTAAATATTTTTGAACTGTTTCTGGTGACTTGGTTATTGTTGCTCCAAATCTTGCTCCAAAATATTTTCCTAATGCTCTTGATATAATATAAATAGCCGTAAATAATCCCGCACCAAAAACAAGATGATAATCTAATGGAGCCCCTAAATTTAAAATAACCAATATCATTGCAACTGAAAGATTGGATTAAAGTTTTCCATTAACTTCATTAAATCTCTTTCCTTCATCATATTGGCAATAACTGCAGAATATGCCATACCCATCAACATGAAGTTCATAATAGGTTCTGGTAATAATTGTTGATTGATATATAAACCAACAATTGAACATACAAGAATAGATATAATCAAATTTGCTAATTGATGATGAGGTTGAGTTATTTTTTTCATAACTGTTCCACTCACCAATCCCAATATAGCACCAATGACAAGTGGTAAAATAACAATCAATACAATCATTGAAGAAGACATTGCACCTGATGATAAGTGACTACTTATTATAGAAATCACTGTAAAGAATACAACAACTCCCACCATATCATCTAACGCCGCCATTGGAATTAATGTTTTTGTTACTGGTCCTCGTGTATGAAATTCACGCACTATAGATAACGCTGGGGCTGGTGCAGTTGCTAAAGCAATACCACCAAAAATGAATGCTAAATATATTGGAATATCCATGAAATAAAAACATATTCCAAAAACCAATGATACTAGTAAAAATGTTCCTAAAGACTGTGTCAAAGTTGTAATAATAATCTGACGTCCTGCCTCTTTTAATTTTTCCATACAAGTTCTGTTCCAATCATCAAACCAACTGCACATTCTAATATGTGGATGATCACAACAAAAACCTGTGAATCCATAATTTGTTGAGTTAAAATATTCAAAGCATGCGGTCCTAAAAACATGCCTGCAATTAACCATCCTAATATTGCTGGAAGTTTGATTTTAGAAACCAGTCTCCCAACAAGTACTGCACATATAAAAGTAATACATACTTGTATTATAGCCATTATTTGTTACACTTCCTTGCTATTCCATAAATCATATAATCTACCCATTGTGATATAAATTCCTCATGATTTTTTATAACCTCTTCAAAATTATCAGACTTATCTAATTCTTTTCTAAAATAATCATTATATGCATTTTGCATAATATCTATATATTGTATAGCTTTTTCTGTCGTCATATGAGTTCTTAAATTTAACTTCGATAAGTTTTGTAGATAAATATCATGATGAAATTCAGTCAAGGGTTGTTTTAACCTTTCAATCTCTTCTTGTAATTGAATCGGTGTATTTAACAACACTTGAAAAAACAATCCTCTTAAATACTTATACTCTTTAAAAAAATTCATACGAATATGCATATAAGCATCTATATCACCATTCATATGTCTAGAATGTTCTACATAGTATTCTAATAGTGTTTGATAACATATTTTTACACATGTCAGATACAAATCATCTTTATCTTGAAAATAATGATAGATAATCCCTTTTGATATACCTGCATGTTTACATATATTATTCATCGATGTCTTTGTATATCCATATTCGCCAAATTCTTTTATAGCTGCATTTAAAATCTTTCTTTTCATTAATTTTGTTTTTTCATCCCTCGACATATATTATCACCCACTCATATCTTAACGCTTTATTGACCGTATGGATTAATATTTTAATAGAAACGCTTTCATATTTTTATATTCATATATATTGAGTCATTTATTTCGTAAAATGAAAAAGACTTTCTTTTTTAGAATTTTTTTATATAATCATAGACATGGAGGAGAAACAATGGATAAAAAAATTATATTTTTTGATGTAGATGGAACACTCGTAGATGTTAGACCTGCAAGAGAATATGTTCCCGATTTAACAATAAAAGCAATTCAAGAAACAAGAAAAAAAGGAAATTTATGTTTTCTATGTACTGGACGTAGTAAAGCTGAAATTTACCCATATATTTTAGATATTGGATTTGATGGTATCATTGGTGCAGGTGGTGGCTTTGTAGAAATTAATGATGAAATGCTTTATCACAAAAAGGTATCGAAAGAAGCAATTAATCATGTCATTGACTTTTTTGAAGAACATGAATTTGATTATTATATTGAAAGTAATGGTGGTCTTTATGCCAGTCAACACTTAATTCCTAGATTAGAAAGAATTATTTACGGTGATTTAGAAAATGACCCTCTTGCTAGAAAGAAAAAAGAAGAAGAACCAAGTCATTTCATTCCTTGCTTAATTCAAAACCAAGACTTACATAGAGATGATGTCAATAAAATCTGTTTCTTAGAAAAAGAAGGATTTCCTTTTGATACAATAAGAAATGAATTCCAAAATGAATTCAATGTCATTCACTGCACAGTTCCTATGTTTGGGGATAATAGTGGTGAGTTATCGGTACAAGGTGTCAATAAAGCCTCTGCAATTGAAGCATTAATTACTCATTTAAACATTCCTAAAGAAAATACATATGCATTTGGTGATGGTTTAAATGATGTAGATATGTTGGAATTCTGTCAGTACGGAATTGCTGTAGGAAACGCTAAAGAAGCATTAAAAGAAATCGCCGACGAAGTCACTGATGACATTGCCGAAGGTGGTATCTTCAATTCTATGAAAAAGCATAAACTTATTTAAAATCAGAATAGTTTTATAACCTCAACAGGAGCGGTTCAGTTACCTGTTGAGTTTTTTTATAAAATTATATCTATGCTATTATTTGTTATCAAACAAAAAAAGAGAACTAACACAGTTAATTCTCTATCATTTCTTTATGTAATAACAGTCTTTTCCCATACGTTTTGCTTGATACATAGCTTCATCTACATCTTTGTAAACTTG
>DEPZ01000033.1:16460-16593 GCA_002359025.1 Erysipelotrichaceae bacterium UBA3379
ATTGATCTACAAAAATTGCTCCCACACTGACTGATAAGTGATATTGAGTATAATAACAACTTAATTCTTTACGACAACTTTCTATAAAAGTTTGAATTTTTAATTCAAAAACATCTTCTGGAATAGCATTTGG
>DEPZ01000033.1:16723-32049 GCA_002359025.1 Erysipelotrichaceae bacterium UBA3379
ATCATTTACTCTTTTAAAATTATCCAAATCCATTAAAAGAAGTCCACCTACTGTGTGATAAGAATTCTGTATAAATAACTCAACACATTCTTGAATCCATTTTCTATTATTAATTCCAGTAAGAACATCTGTATGATTAGTCTTAATTTGTTCTTCTAGAGTCTCTTCAAGCTCAATTCTGGTATTTTCACTATCTGTAATATCCTGAATAAATGCATATGAAACATTATTTAATATAGTACGTCTAATATTTACAATCTTGCCAGATTCTAAAATTATTTTTTCATCTAAGCCACAAATACCTTTTTCAGCTTTTACTTTTCCTGCAATATAAGCTTCTTTAATCATTTCCTTTAATCTTTCAGGAGTTACCGCCATAATATCAGGCAAATTATCTGAATAATATATTTGATTCAAATCAGCATAATATTCATATGCTCCAAAACCATTTCCCATAAGTGAAGCAACCATTGAAATTCTATCACTCTTTGATTTGATTGCATCGAATACATTATTTAGAGCCTGCCCTAGCTGGTTAAGTTCTTTGGTCTTAGATAACTCAAAAGTCACATTACTATCTCCATTAACAAAACGAAATGCTTTGTTTGTTAGCATATCAACATCTTTTAAAACAATTTGATTTATACAATAATATAATACAAGCACAATAAATAAAGAAAGTAATATAAGAATCGCTATAATCCCCCATATATAATGATATGCATTTTTATACAAATTTGATATATCAGAAATATATCCAACATAATATGATTCAAACTCTTTTAATTCTAATAACTGCTGTTTACCATTGACTGTAGTTTCTATACATTGATTTAATGCTCTTTGAAAGACTTCTTCCTTATTCTGTATTTCTAATGTTTGCTCATTATTCTCTGTGATTGCTATAAGTTCCTTATTTTGATCACAAACAAATATAGCACGCGATGTTTTAGTGGGAATAGATGCTACATAATTTTGCAGACTTGTAAAATCTTCATAATCAGCTAATACATTTTCATCTATCTCCAATTGCAACATTGAATATTTTTTTGAATCTAGCGATATCCCTAAATATATCTTATGTTCATTATCAGTTGCAGATCTATTATCAAATTCAATATGATAATTTTCTTGACTAGTCTTTTCTATTATAGGTAAAAATTCTTTAAGTTCATCATTATCATGAAAATCTAACCCTAAACTTTTAGGACTACTACTTTCAACAATGACTCCATCATGATTTACAAGATAAATTGCAGAGACATCTACAACTTGATTAATTTCTTGCCAGTCATTTTCACTAAAATCTTGATATTTATCTTGAGAAATCAAATACTTTATAAATCCAGTACGATTCAAATAATCTTCCGTAAATAAATTTCTTGCTTTTTGTCTTGCTTCCTCATTATTTTGAAGGTAAACAAGCATCTGATTCAAGATAGTCTTCATCGCTGCTTTTTCAGAATTCAGTTCATTTTGCTTGATTAAATTACTAAATAAAAATATTAAGGATATAGAGCTTATAACCATAACTAATGCGATGTAGGAGATAATTTTTTTCTTCATTTTTATCCCCCCCCCCCGCGGTTTTTTCTTTCATTATATTTATTCATCATTTTCAATATATAAACCTCCACTTAAATCAATGGTTTTTAATATTTACATTATAAATTCTTCATCTTTCTTTAACAAGTTTTTTTAATATAATTGGTTATACTTTTTTTTAATAAGGCATATTCAAAAAAAGACTATGCTAATAAGCATAGTCCTGATATTCAATGACTTCATCATTTTCATAGACAATTTTTGCACTATGAAATTTACCATCTTTTATCCACTCAAAGAAGTGATAATCACCTTGCCACATAGGAAGCGATGAAATCTTATGATCATCAACCCACTGCAATACACCCTCATCACAATCATGCAATTCTCCACTAAAATCGTCACATGTATAAACAAACATTCCTTCATCTTGACCATAATATAGCCCAGGAAATGAAACAAAACCATGCATTTTTAGCGAATGAGCAACCAAACCTGTTTCTTCATAAATTTCTCTTTTCATACATTCCTCGGCAGATTCACCCGCTTCAAATTTACCACCAACACCAATCCATTTTCCACCATTGATGTCATTTTGTTTTTTTATACGATGAAGTAATAATGTTTGATTGTCTTTTTTCATATAACACATTGTTGTTAAAATCATATTATCGATAGAAATAATAGTCCGGAGACAATCCTTCTACTATTTCAACATCCACTTCCTTTTCTAATAATTCTTTGAGTTTTCTAACCATAATATTCTCAGCATGATGATTGATATCAACGAGTAACAATCCATGATCTATCGCATCTTTTGCTTGATGATATTTTGTATCACCAGTTAAATAAGCATCAACCTTGCCATAAAATTCATTCATAAACGATGTTCCAGAGCCACCACATACTGCCACAGTACGAATTGTTTCTACTTGTCCAGCATATTTAAAATGTTGTATTCCATACACATCAGAAATATGATCTAAAAACTCATTTAAATTCATTGGTTGATTTAATTTAGCAATTCTTGTGATACCAGATGGATCTCCTCTTTCTACATCATGAACACCTAAGGTTTCAATTAGCCATTCATTCATTGAAACATTATCCAATGCTGTATGGCTGCTATAGACAACAATTTGATTTTCAATTGCTGTATATATAAATTTTCCAGCAATAGAATCTTTATCTATATTATCTATTTGATTCAACAAGAAAGGATGATGTGTAATCAACATCTGGCACTTTTGATCAATAGCTTCTTGTAATGATTCTAAATCTGCATTAAGTGAAATCATAACCTTAGAAACATCTTGACATTGATCACCAATTTGAATACCGCACTTATCCCATTCTTCTTGTAAAGATAACGGATAATGTTTTTCCATGATTTGAATAATATCTTTTGCTAACATAATTCACCTTCTATCATTTCCATAAGATGTGTCACTTCTTGATGACGTGGATGTGATACATCTAATGATTCAAGTATACGTTTTTGCACTTCTAGTTGGCGTGTCCATTTTTCGATAAATAGCTCACTTTTTTTATGTCTCAAACACGGTCCAAAATACAAGTCATGTTCATTATATGATAAATCTTTATCTGTTTTTTTACAAATAATAATTTCATATATATGTGAGGCATCTTTTACCATATCTTCATCAATAATTTCAAACTTATTTTTATATAAATATTCTCTTAATATTTCTAATCCCACATTTGATTGTAAGATCAATAGATGATGATTTAAATACTCTTTGTGTTCATCTAATATATCAACAGTTAACTTTCCACCCATTCCACAAATACTAATCATATCTACATGTTTGTCAAGAATAGGATTCATACCACTTCCAAGAAGTGGTATGACTTGTTTTTCTAATTGATATTGTTTAATAGTTTCTATAGATGCATTAATCGGCCCACTTGCAATATCACATGCATAAGCCTTAGATATCACATTATTTAAAACCAAATAACATGGTAAGTATGCATGATCCGTCCCTATATCTGCAAGCAGAGTACCTTGTTTATATTTAATAATGAGATTGGCAATTGCTTGTAATCTTTTTGATAGTTTCATATTAACGATCTAAGAAATCTTTTAAACGTTTTGAACGTGATGGATGTTTTAATTTTCTTAAAGCTTTTGCTTCAATTTGACGAATACGTTCACGTGTAACGTTAAATTCTTTTCCTACCTCTTCTAACGTTCTTGTACGACCATCATCTAAACCAAATCTTAAACGTAAGACTTTTTCTTCTCTATCTGTAAGTTCAAGTAAAACTTCATTTAATTCATCTTTTAATAATTCATTTGCAGCATAATCATCTGGTGACATTGCTCCTTCATCTTCAATAAAATCACCTAAATGAGAATCATCTTCTTCACCAATAGGTGTTTCTAGTGAAACTGGTTCTAATGATATTTTTTGAATTTCTCTTACTTTTTCAGGAGTCATTCCATCCATTTGTTCAGCAATTTCTTCTGCCGTAGGTTCTCTTCCTAATTCTTGAATCAATTGTCTTTGAACTCTTGTTAATTTATTAATCGTTTCAACCATATGTACTGGAATACGGATTGTTCTCGCTTGGTCAGCGATTGCACGAGTAATTGCCTGACGAATCCACCAAGTTGCATATGTAGAGAACTTAAATCCTTTTGTATAATCAAACTTCTCAACCGCTTTAATAAGCCCCATATTTCCTTCTTGAATAAGATCTAAGAATAACATACCTCTACCTACATATCTTTTCGCAATAGAGACAACTAAACGTAAGTTCGCAGCTGCAAGTTTTTTCTTAGCTTCTTCATTACCTTCTAAGATTTTTTTCGCTAAATCAATTTCTTCATCATGACTTAACAATTCAACTCGACCAATTTCCTTTAAATACATTTTCACTGGATCATTAATTTTAACATTACTTCCAAGTTGATTTTCATCGTCGTCATCTTGATCTGAATACATACTCACAGTATCTCCTGTCATCATATCAAAATCACCAACGAAATCTAAATCAGGAACATCTTCTCCTAATTCATCATCTAAGCCATCAAGATCTCCTAAGTCACCTAAATCATCTAAACCATCAAGATCATCTAAGTCTCCACCACCAGCCAATAACATATCATCATCTAATTCAAGAGCATCTAAACCATCTTCAATCATGATGCCACTATCTGTAATAAATGATAATAACTCTTCAGCTGATTCATCATCAAGATCATATTTTGTTAAAAATGCATCTAACTCATCTTGAGATAAAGACCCACCTAATGCATCAGCAGTTTCTTTAATTAAGTTTTTTAAATCATCAAATGTCACAGGTGCTGCTTTTTTCTTCGTTTCTTTCTTCATGTTTACTCCTTTTCACTTTCTAATTTTACAATTTCACTTAATATCTGAGCCTTTTGACTCGGGTCCAATATATAATTAAACTGTTCCAATAATTGCTGTTTTTTTAATTGCCTTGCATTTGAAGCAATTGTTTTAATATAATCATCTATCGCTCTTTCTTCATACGATAAAGGCAAAGATGAATCAGCAATTTCTATTACAGTTTGTATCAAATCATCTCTTTGTATACTATTAATCAAATCTGCCACATCCAATTGATTATGGCTACGATAATAATCCACAATATAGGCAGCAATCACACGATAACGATCATCATACATAAAACCAGCTTTTGACTCATATTTCAATGCAACATCTTTACTATTTAACATATAAAACAATAGATCGTGTTCTGCCTTATGATACTTATCAACAATCTGAATTGTCTTTTTTACTTCATGATAGACATTCTTTTCATGTATAACAGGTGTTAATCCTAATATCTTTTGTTGCACTATTTCAAATGAAAAACCTGATTTTGTAGATAACATATGTGTATAATAATCTCTATCTATATTATCTTCTATTCTAGATATTTCTTGACACATTTTATCAAGATAACTCTTTCTATCATCATAATTTTGTGAATCTACCATTTGATATTCAAAATCCATTAAAAATTCAATAGATTTCTTTGTCTTACGCAAAGCCTCTTCCAAGCCTTGCTTACCATGTATTTCATAGATTTCATCAGGATCATGATTATCCGGTAAAACAATCACATAAACCTTAAATCCTGCTTCTTCTAATTCTCTAGCAGCTTTACTCATTGCCATCTGTCCAGCATGATCACCATCTAAACACAAGTAGATTGTATTAGTGATTCTTCTTAACGCCTGCATATGTCCTTTGGTTAAAGCTGTTCCCATTATTGCTACTGTATTTTCTATACCTGCTTTATACAATGCAATAACATCCATAAAACCTTCTAATAAATAAACAAATCCAGCTTGTCTCACAGCCTCTTTACATTGATGATAATGATATAAAGTCTGTCCCTTAATAAAGATATCAGATTCAGGTGAATTCACATATTTACTATCTGTTTGTGTTGGTTTATAAATTCTTCCACTAAACCCAACAACTTGTCCTTGTTGGTCATATAACGGAAACATAATACGATCAATAAAACGATCATAATGCCTTGAAGATTCTATAACCAAACCAGATTTAACCATATCTATTTCTTTATATCCTAGTTTTAAAAATGCTTCATACAACATTGATTCCATAGGTGCATATCCAATTTGAAATTCTTTGATTAGATCTTCCGTAAAATGTCTTTTCAATAAATATGTCTTCGCTTCTAAACCTAATTTTGTATTAAGATAATAACTATATATCTTTTGAGCCTCTTTATGCATTTCATATAAAGGAGCTTCTTCTTTTTTTACAGGTACTGGTTGGTAATCTAAATGATAAGCACTTAAATCCACTCGACCTATTTCAGCAACTTTTTTAACTGCTTCGATGTATGATATCTTTAGATAGTTTTGTAAGAATGTAAAAACATTCCCACCAGCATTACAGACAAAGCAATGATATATCTGTTTTTCTGGTGAAATAACCATAGAAGGATCATGGTCATCATGAAAAGGACATACAGCACGATAGTTCCTTCCCTTTTTTTCTAATGAAAGGTATTGTCCTATCACATCTACGATATCAACACTTTGTCTAATTTCATTGATTTTTTCTTGTGATAGTCGTGCCATATGTATCCTCCTTTATTTAAAATTTAATTTTTTTAGAAATATAATCGACTAATTCATCAATAGGAATACGAATTTGTTCCATTGTATCACGATCTCTTAGAGTCACTGATTGATCATTTTCTGTATCAAAGTCAACAGTAATACAATAAGGTGTACCAATTGCATCTTGACGACGATAACGTTTACCAATTTGTCCAGCTACATCATATTCAACATTAAATTCACTTGCAAGCATTTGATAAATTTCCATAGCTTTATCACTTTGTTTCTTTGTAAGTGGTAAAACTGCTGCTTTAACTGGAGCTAATGCAGGAATAAAATGCATAACACATCTTGTATCATTTTCTAACTGTTCTTCATCATATGCATCAGCAAATACTGATAAGAATAAACGATCAGCCCCAACAGATGGTTCAATAACATATGGAAGATATTTTTGATTTGTTTCTGGATCTAAATATTCTAAATTCTTTTTAGAATGTTCTTGATGTTTAGATAAATCATAATCAGTACGATCTGCAATTCCCCATAATTCACCCCATCCAAAAGGATATTGATATTCAATATCACTTGTTGCTTTAGAATAGAATGATAATTCTTCTTGTTCATGATCTCTAAAACGTAAATTTTCTTTAGAAAGACCTAAATCCAATAAGAATTGCATACAACCATCTTTCCAATAATGGAACCATTCTAAATCAGTATCTGGTTTACAGAAGAATTCTAATTCCATTTGTTCAAATTCTCTTGTTCTAAAAATAAAGTTACCAGGAGTAATTTCATTTCTAAAAGATTTACCAATTTGCCCAATACCAAATGGCACTTTTTTTCTTGAAGTTCTTTGAATATTTTTAAAATTCACAAAAATACCTTGTGCAGTTTCAGGACGTAAATAAACCACATCTTTAGCATCTTTGACTACACCCATATGTGTCTTAAACATTAATTCAAATTCTCTAATATCAGTAAAATCCTCACTACCACAATCTGGACACGCAATATGATGTTCACGAATATAATCCATCATCTTCTCTGGAGACCATCCATCACTATGCACATCTGGATCATATGCTTCAATTAACTTATCAGCACGATGTCTTGTTTTACAATTTTTACAATCAATAAGTGGATCATTAAATCCCCCAACATGTCCTGATGCTTCCCAAACACGTGGATTCATAAATATTGCAGAATCTAACCCTACATTGTATGGAGACTCTTGTATAAATCTTTTCCACCATAATTTTTTGATATTGTTTTTAAGTTCAACACCCAATGGACCATAATCCCATGTATTTGCTAAACCATCATAAATTTCAGAACCTTGATATACAAATCCTGAGTTTTTCGCATGAGCAATTAGTTTATCCATATCTTTTTTCATCTCTTGATAACTCCTTTTCAATATATTTCTTCATATAAAGCGAAAGACTTAGCCTAAAGCCAAGTCATAATTCACCTATGATATGTGCTAACATCACTATTTATACCCTTATAGTGGTTATTTGTCAACCAACTATAAGTGTACATTAAAGATACGTTCTTTCATTTAGCCAATCTACAATATTTTGATATACGACCTTTTTTTCTTTTTCAAACAACAAGAAATGTCGCATATGATCAAAGACTTGATAAGTCAAATCTTTAACCCCAATTTGTTTATATTTTTCAATCAATTTATCCATTCCTCGATAGAACGGATCATTTCTTCCTACTCCTATATAAATAGAAAGATAAGTTGGAATCTTTTTAATCAATTCATAACTATTCACTTCACTAATAGTATGTAAAATATCACGATACCCTTGTACTGTATAAGCAAAATGAGTCATTGGATCATTTAAATACTTATTCTTTTCTACCTCATCACTTGTTAACCAATCTATAAGTGACTGTGATTTTCCTAGTTGCTTATTATAAGTCGAATAGAAATTTCTAAAATATGCCTGACTATGATACATAGGACCTTTGATTTTACGCAAGAATGATAAATAAACCTTTTTCAACCATTTCTTATTAATTGTTGTCATAGTCCCTAACAATAATATACCATCTACAAAATCACCATATTCACTTACATATTTTCTTATCAAAACCGAACCCAAATCAACACCCAACATAAAATAAGGAGCATCTGGATAACTACGTCTCACAATTAACTGTAATCTATGCATATCTTTGATAAGATTTTCCGGTCCATTTTCATCTCCAAAATATCCTTGTTCAAAATCAATCAAAGATCTACCATGACCCATAAAATCACTAACTATCACAACAAACCCTTGATTAGATAAAAATGATGCAAAATGATCATATCTATCAGCATGTTCTGACAAACCATGATGAAGTTGAATAATACCTTTTATTCGAAGAATAACCTTTGGCTCATAAATATAATAACGCACAGGGGTATGCATACATGATGTATAACTACTTGTACGCTTCATCATGAAGACCTCCCTTTTAACGGACGAAACTGACCTTTAGGTTTAATTAATGATTTCTTTTCAAATCCAATCAAATCTTGTCTACCAGCTAACATTAAAGCCTCATAAACAAGATGATAATTCTTAGGATTTTTATATTGCATCAATGCGCGTTGCATTGCTTTTTCTTTTGGTGTCTTTGCAACATATACAGGAGTCATATCGCGAGGATCTAACTCTGTATAATACATAGCTGTTGAAAGTGTTCCAGGAGTTGGATAAAAGTCTTGAACCTGTTCTGGCTGATGTCTAATATCTCTTAAATACTCAGCCAATTCAATAGCACTATTTAAATCACTTCCTGGATGTGATGACATCAAATAAGGTACAAGATATTGATCTTTTCCCTCTTCCTTATTCATTTTTTGATATTTATCAACAAATTTTTCATATAATTCACGTCTTGGTTTTCCCATTTTATCTAGCACCTGATCACTAATATGTTCTGGTGCAACTTTTAATTGTCCACTAATATGATATTTTACTAACTCTTTAAAGAATGTATCATCTTTATCATACATCAAATAATCATATCTTATACCCGAACGAACAAAAACCTTTTTTACACCATCCAATGAACGTAATTTTCTTAATAATTCTACATAATCTTTATGACTCACTTTTAATTGTTTACATGCACTAGGCCATAAACATTGTTTCTTTGGACAAGCGCCAAACTTTTCTTGTTTTTGACAACTTGGTTGTCTAAAGTTAGCAGTTGGACCTCCAACATCATGAATGTATCCTTTAAAATCTGGTTCTTGTATCATTTTCTTTGCTTCTTCTATTAACGATTCGTGAGAACGTGTTTGAATAATTCTTCCTTGATGAAAGTTCAAAGCACAAAAATTACAAGCCCCAAAACATCCTCTATTACTAATTAAAGAAAAACGTACTTCTTCTATTGCTGGTATGTAATCATACATTGGATGATATGTTCTTTGATAAGGCAAGGCATATGCATCATCAAATTCCATTTGTGTTAATGGTCTATTAGGTCTATTTTGTACAATATAGAATCCTTGATAAGGTTCCACTAAAACCTTTGCATTGTAATGATCAGTATTATAATACTGTTCTCTAAAAGACAAAGCATAAGCTTTTTTATCACGACTAACTTCTTCATAACTAGGAAGTGTAATATAACCTTCTGGTACCATTGATAAATCTTTTGTCTTAAACACAGTCCCATCCAAATAAGTCAAATACTGTACATCGATGCCCGCATCTAAAGCTTCTGCAATCTCAACAATACTATTTTCTCCCATACCATACATCAATAAATCAGCATTTGCATCAACCAAAATAGATTTTCTGACTTTATCATCCCAATAATCATAATGTGATAAACGTCTTAAACTGGCTTCAATCCCCCCAATAAGAATTGTTGCATCTTTATAAGCCTCTCTTACTTTTTGACTATAAACAATTACTGCACGATCTGGTCTATGATTCGCTTCCCCATTATTAGAATAACTATCCTTCTTTCTTCTACGCTTTGATACAGAATAATGATTAACCATTGAATCTATATTTCCACTAGAAATCAAAAATCCCAATCTTGGTTTCCCAAATCTTTTAAAATCATCTAAACTATGCCAATCAGGTTGAGCTAAAAAGCACACTTTATAACCACGACTCTCCAATACTCTTGTAATAATCGCTGCTCCAAATGATGGATGATCAACATATGCATCACCACTAATATATACAAAATCCGGCTGTTCCCAGCCACGCTCTATCATTTCTTCTCTTGTTGTTGGTAAAAAAGCGTTCATGATGGACCTCCCTTTTTTATTTATCCTCATTATACATCAAATATCTTAGAAAGAAAAAGAAAATTGTGCAGATTTCTACACAATTTGTTTTATAAACATTTTTGTTTTTAAATAGATACCCGTATATTCTTCAATCGACTCATCGATAATAGGAATCAATGCTTTTATCACATCATTAGAAATATGCAACTTATCTATATGTGCCATATCTATTTTGTGAATATGACGAAATGCTTTTAAAAGTTCCTTATCATATAAATAATGATTTCCAACATGCTCTGGACATAAAAAACCACCATCTTCTATTGATAAAGAAACAACTTTTGTCGAATGACATAATACACATTCATCAACATTCATCGAAACACCATTATGATCAAGAATAAACACATTAAATAATAAATAAACCAATAGTGGTTGATAACCTGCATCCAATGCTATAAAAGCATCATATAAGGTTTGATATTCTCTTTCGTTAGGTTGATTTTCATCAACATAACGAAAATAATACTCCATGATATAATTTGCTACTATCTCACTTTCTATATGTTCTTGTATATGTCTAAAATAATGCATCGGTGTTGCCTTTATAAGTGTACTCAGTCCTTTTTTTAAGCGAATTGTCATTTCACTCATCATAAGTGGTTGACATGCACGTGCATTTTTACTCGTCAATTTCTTGACTCCTCTTGCGAGTATACCTATTTTTCCATATTCTTTTGTATACACATGTAAAATGAGATCATTCTCTTTATATGCAGTTGTTTTAATAATGATAGCTTCAACGACCTCTTCATTAGTAGTCATTTTCATCATATCCAAATTCTCTTAAATACTTTTGTTTATTTCTCCAATTCTTTTCAACTTTAACAAACAATTCTAATGAAACAGGAACCTGTAAAAATCTCTTCATTTCACGTCTTGCATTCTGTCTAATTTTTTTAATCATAGATCCTTGTTTTCCAATAATAATAGCTTTTTGACTTGGACGATCGACAACAATAGCTGCCATCACATGAACACCATCTTCATCTTCTTGCATTTGTTCTATAACAATTGCAACACTATGTGGCACTTCTTCATGAGTAAAATAAAGAATCTTTTCACGAATAAACTCAGCCATAATAAATCTTTCTGGATGATCTGTAATATGATCTTTTGGATAATACATCACACCTTCATTCAAATCACCTTTAATTGTTTCTATTAAATGGTGAACATTATCACCATTTAATGCACTAATAGGAATAATTTCTTTGAAATCAAACATTTCTTTCCACTCATTTAATTTTTGAATCAATTCCTCTTTAGATAATAAATCAATCTTATTTAAAATCAAATATACTGGTCCTTCAGCTTCTTTTAATCTTTCAACAATAAAACGATCTCCTCTACCTATCTTTTCATTGGCAGGTGCTAAAAATAAAACAATATCTACACCATAAATACTATTCAATGCATTTGTATTCATAAAAGATCCTAAACCATCCTGTGGTTTATGAATACCTGGTGTATCCATAAATATAATTTGTGCATCATCATCTGTATAAATTCCTTGAATTGTATTTCTCGTTGTTTGAGCAGTAGATGATGTAATCGCTAATTTCGTATCTAATATATGATTTAATAATGTTGATTTTCCTACATTAGGTCGTCCTACAATACTCACAAATCCTGATTTAAAACTCATAAACTCTCTCCTGTAAATGCTCTTGGCAATAATTCTTCCATATTTGTCACTTCATAATATTCTTTACACCCTAGAATGATTGGTGTTTTAGAATCCAATAACTCACTTAAAACTTGACGACATGCTCCACAAGGTGAAATAAGTGGAGAACAGTCGCCTACAATCGCAAGTGCTTCAATATCATCTTTACGATACCCTTTACAATAAGCTTGAAAAACTGCATTTCTTTCAGCACACATTGTTGAACCATAAGCAGAATTTTCTATATTTGTTCCATGAATCAATTCTCCATTTTTTAATAAAAGACATGCTCCTACTTTAAATAATGAATATGGCGCATAAGCATTTTCACTTGCTTTAAATGCTTCATCCACTAGTTTTTGATAATCCATAATTATTTCCTTTCTATTTGCAATGTTGTAAGTATTTGTTTTTGTAAATCAAACATTTCTTTTTCATCATCTTCATTCATATGATCATAACCTAATAAATGTAAAAGTCCATGTGTAAACAAGAAACACATTTCTCTTTTTAAAGAATGACCATAATCTTTCGCTTGTGTCTTTGCATGATCAATAGAAATAAAAATATCTCCTAAACTCCTAGGCATACCTGCAACATAATATTGATCATTATCTTCCATCGCAAAACTAATCACATCTGTTGATTTATCTATTTGACGATAATCTCTATTGATTTCATGTATTTTATTATCATCAACAATAATACAAGACAACTCCAAGTCATCTTCTATATTGAGTAATTGAGCTGTTGTAAAAATAATTTGTAAAAATTGTTCTTTATAATCTTCACTTAAATGATCTTCATCAATATATTCAAATTCTATTTCCATAATAGTCACCTTCATTTCTTATCTTTCCATCTTCAATTATAACACATTCACAATTGTTGTACATGATATTTGTTTGATGATTCACAATGATACAAATGCAATCAAGATGATTTGTCATCAAATAATTGAAGACATTTCTAGCAAGCTCTTGATCCATATGTGAAAAAGCTTCATCTAGTATCAAAACATCATAATTATGACATAATAGTCTAATCATCGCAACAATCTGTCTTTGACCAAATGATAAGGGTGATCCATCTTCATTTAAGACAATATGCATCATATCTCGAAGAGACTCCTGATGAAAAATATGTAAATATTGATCTATTTTTTCTTGATCATCACATAAAAAGTTATCAAAAAGAGTTTCATGTAGAAAAGTTGGTGTTGCATTAGCGTATCCTATATGCTTATATAATGAACTTAAATCGATTGTAGACAATTCTTTTTGATTAATATAAATATCACCCGTATAATTCAAATCATAACCCATCAACAACTTCAACAAAGTCGACTTTCCACTCCCGGTTTTACCTTTAATCATCACATGCTTATCAATTTTTAAATCTATATGTTCAAACAACGGTTTTTGATACCCATAACTATATCCTACATTGTCAAATGTAAGAGAGGTTATTCTCTCATCTAATTTCTCTTTCTTTTTATCAGGATGCTTTTGAAAAACTTTATATTTTTCATGAATAAGTGTCATATATTGATATTGACTCGCTAGATTCACAACATGAATAACTGGTTCCAAACAATAAGACATCAGCATATAAAACATCATCATTTGACCAATTGTAAAATGATGATGTTGAAATAAATAAAAACCATAAATCAATACAACCATATAAAACATATAAACAATATAATATGTATATGTTTGAGTATTATTCATATAAAATTCTTGTTGTTGTTTAACATGTGCATTCTTTTGATAATAGTCATAACTTTTTAAATGAATACGTGAAAATAAATCAAAACAACGAATCAAAAAATGATTCTCTATTAATTCTAATAAATGATTTTGATAATTTAATGATGACTCTAAAGACACTTTATATAATTGATGCAATCTCTTTAATCTATAGTAAGTATAACTTCCCACACATAACATCATAACCACAACAATAAAAGTCATCTTTCTATCAATCACCATCATCCCAATCATAAACACTATAAAAGATATAACATCTAAAAAAACTCTTTCAAAACACTCTACACTCATCCCACTTAAATCATATAAACTCAGTAATTGACTTTGTATATATCCTTTATCTTGTTCAAAGAAAGATAAAGGGGATTCTAACATATTCATCGTAGACTGAAATACATAATCTTCATCAAATGCTTTTGTTAATTGAATCACACATTTATTTTTCCTTTGTATAAGCAAAGTTTTTATCATTTCCATCATACCATAAGTTATACATAACACAATCACATAGAAAAAGACAGTCTCTTCTTTCATATAATCTATAATAATCTGAAAGAAATAACTACTCATATAACCAATAATAGCTATTTCAAATCCTTTATAAATCAAATATTTCATTGGTCTTTGATAAGCTTCAAAGCCATTTTTAAGAAAAGTAAAATAACTTTGATAATGAAGTTGCGGAACTCTTCCTACATGAATAATTCCAATAAATCTTCGACTATAGTGTTCATTCATTTCCTCTCTTGTAACTTTCACTAATCCTCTTGCTGGATCCCCTATTAAACAATAATCATCATATTGTTCATACAATACAACAAAATGTCCCATTCCATCATAAACCATAAATAAAATAGATGGATACATATTTTCTTTATCCACTTCCTCAAGTGTAGCTTCATAAGCCTTGGCTTCTAT
>DEPZ01000052.1:0-3561 GCA_002359025.1 Erysipelotrichaceae bacterium UBA3379
ATCATTAAATGTACTTACGGATATGTTAGATAACAAGGGGTAGTCATATGACTACCTTTTGTGTTTTAAATAAAAAATTATCATCTTTCAAATATTTTGATTATATATAAAATATGCAGTATACTAAAAGTAGAAAAAGGATATCAAAAAGGTGGTGAAAACAATGTTGCAAAATCAAATCAAGGGTGATGTGATTGATTATCATGAAGTCCCTTATCAAAAGGTCCATTTTAAATTTGATGAAGGTCATAAAAAAGATTTGGTATTTACAAAAGATGTTATTCAATATCTTGATAATCAAATCATGTATAATGAAATCACTAAAGTTAATGTGTCAATGTGTAGTAGACTCTATAATCCTGGTGTTGTTTCTAAAGGGCCAGTAGATTTTATAGTCAAATCATGGAAACAAGGAGTTCCTTTAACCGCGGGACCGATACATGTTATTTATTCAATGGACTTAGATATTATTGTTGGTGAGACACACTATATGTTTGAAAGTTATAATTTAGATGATGCTGATAAAGTTTTAGATTTGTTTCAACAACATAATATTGTGGTAAATGATAGTGTAGGTGTTTTTAAAATTGTTAAAGATTATCCAGATCATATGAAACGTCAAAAATATTTAGATGCCAATTTTAAAAATCTTGCCAATCAATATCATTTAGATAATCCTAGAGGAGTCGTCTTTATTAATAATGAAGAACTTTTAAGTAAGTCAGATGATGTATAATCATCTAGAAATATAATGATTTTGTATAATAAAAGAGTGTTATATCTAAAGATAAATATCTTTATTTATAACACTTTTTAGTACTAGTTCTTTTTCTTATCTAAAGATGTTTTGGTTTTATCATAGATGATTTTTAAGCCTTTGAATGTTAAATCAATATCATAGATATCAATTTTATCTGTTTCATTTGCTATCATTCTACCGAGCCCACCAGTAGAAATGACTTTCAAATCTTCACCATACTCTTCTTTGATTTTATCAATAATATATTCTGTTTGACCGATGTAACCAAAGACAATTCCTGCTTGCATACTTTTGATTGTATTTTTAGCAATGACTTTTTCGGGTTTTTGAATTTCAATTTCAGGAAGTTTAGCAGCTTGAGAAGATAAAGCTTGTGCACATATTCCGATTCCTGGTGCTGTGGCTCCTCCTAGAAACTCACCATGACGACTGACAACATCATATGTTGTTGCTGTACCAAAATCAATGACCAAGCAAGGGCCACCATATGTATAATAAGCTCCAACTGCATCTACTAAACGATCAGCTCCAAGTGTAGAAGGGTTATCAATGCGAATATCAATTCCTGTTTTTACACCTGGTCCAATCATTATTGGATTCTTATATAAGTATTTTTTTATAGAGTTAATAAATGAATAATTGATTTTAGGAACAACACTACTAATAATAACATCTTCTATATCTTGAACATCAATAGATGAAGCATTTAAAAAAGACAATAACATAAATCCATATTCATCTGATGTTCTTTGAAAACGTGTTGTTAAACGATAAGTTCCAATTAAATCATCTTGATTATAGACTCCTATAGTAATATTTGTATTTCCTATATCTATTGCAAGTAACATTATTATCCCTCCATGTTATGTAATTGAGTTAATATTTCATAAGCTAATTCATCTTTTGTTAAAATATCATAGTCTTTTATACCATTATGGGTAATCATTGAAACAATATTAGTATTTCCTTGAAAACCAGCACCAGGTGTTTTTAAGTGATTAGCAACAATCATATCACAATTCTTTTTGACTAGTTTATCTTTTGCATTTTCTATAAGATTTTGTGTTTCCATTGCAAAACCACAAAGAATTTGATGTTTTGGTTTTCTTTGACCAAGTTCATATAAAATATCTATGTTTTTATGGAACTCCATTGATAATGTTTCGTCCTTCTTTTTGATTTTTTCACTAGAAATGTTATCTATACGATAATCACCAACAGCTGCTGACATAATAATCATATCTTGTTGTGAGCTGATATCCATGATTGCTTTATGCATATCATGAGCAGTTATGACATCTATAACATGAATACCATAAGGTGTTTTAAGATGGGTAGGTCCACTGACAAGTGTAACATCTCCACCTAGACAAAAAGCAGCTTTTGCAAGAGCGTAGCCCATTTTTCCACTTGAATGATTTGTAATAAATCTAACAGGGTCGATGCTTTCTTGTGTAGGGCCAGCACTGATGCATATCTTCTTACCTAATAATGGTTTAGGACTCATTGCATAATCCATCATTTCCATGATATCTTCTTGTGACGCAAGTTTTCCTTTACCAACATCTCCACAAGCTAGCAATCCACATTCTGGCTCTACAAACATGACACCAATATCTTTTAAGATTTTGATATTATTTTGGGTAATAGGATTTTCATACATATGGACATTCATTGCTGGAGCAATTAATTTAGGACAAGTTGCGGCTAAAAAAGCATCTGTTAACATGTTATCAGCGATACCATGAGCAACTTTTGCAAGTGTATTCGCACTGGCAGGAACAATCATAAATAAATCTGCATTTTTAACAATATCAACATGAGTTATCATAGCAGGGTTGTCGCTATCGAATGTATCTATATAGACTTTTCTTTTTGTAAGTGATTGAATACATTCTGGGGTAATAAATCTAGCTGCACTTTGAGTCATTAAAACCTCGATATGATATCCTTTTTTGACTAAATCACTAATTAACTGCACACTTTTATATGCAGCAATACTTCCTGTAATACCTATGATTATTTTCTTTGACATAATATTTACCTCATTATTTATAAATTTTTAAAAGCGTTTTAGACACAGGTACAGCTAAAACAGTACCAACAATAGCTTCTAGTATACCACTTGTAGAAAGAATAGTTATGAAATAAGGAAGTAATGTACTGATATCCTTATTTAATGCAAGAGCATATTCTTCACCAAATAATAAATAAATTCCTAATAATACAAGAATAGTATTTGTAAGTGAACCTAGAAGACTTCCTGCCACCATTGCAGGATATTCATGTTGTTTAAAGTGCTCATAAATAAATCCTGATACATACCCGATACAAACGCGAGGAACGATTGCAATAATGACACTCATGAAAGATCCACTTAAAAATGGTGAAAAAACAAAAGAAGTGATTGTAGGTTGAATTGTATTGATAATTAAACTTGATATACCAAATACCAATCCTAAAAATGCACCTTTGTTTTTACCAAGAACTATTCCTGCAATAATAACAGGAATCTGTAATGTTGTTGCGCGCATAGGTCCTATTGGAATAAACCCTAAAAAGGGAACACAAACCAGCAATATTTCAATTGCTAGAAATAAGGACATATACGCCATACTTCTGTTTTTTTTATTTTTCATAAATACCTCCACTATCGCTTCATAAGAATGCGACGTTTATAAATTGACATGATTTCTATAAAGTTAATGCAAAAAGTCATTACTGTTTATATAGAATTTTAGCCGAAATAATTATACATCAGTCTTTTTTAAAACACAAGAAACAATCTTTTATACCAAAAT
>DEPZ01000052.1:3651-5856 GCA_002359025.1 Erysipelotrichaceae bacterium UBA3379
TGATTTTTAAAAATGAAAATAAAACTAAAATATTGTTGATAAATAATGAAATAAGTGGTATATTGGTGTTGAAAGGAAAGAGAATAAATAGTAATGATTACTATTATTGTAACTCTTGATTTTCTTTAAAAAAGGTGTATAATGATATTATGAAATGAATTTAAGGAGGAAATTAACGATGAAATGGGTATGTAAAGTATGCGGATACATTCACGAAGGAGATGCTGCTCCTGAAGTATGTCCAGTATGTAAAGCACCTGCAGAAAAATTTGAAAAAGTAGAAGAAGGAAAAAGTAAATATGCAGGAACTAAAACTGAAAAGAATTTAATGGAAGCATTTGCTGGTGAATCTCAAGCAAGAAATAAATACACATATTTTGCTGAAATGGCTAGAAAAGAAGGGTTAGAACAAATCGCAGCAATCTTTGAAGAAACTGCTAACCAAGAAAAACAACATGCTAAAATGTGGTTTGCTGAATTCCATGGTATTGGTTCAACTGATGAAAACTTAGTTACAGCTGCAGAAGGTGAAAACCAAGAATGGACTGACATGTATGCAAGAATGGCTAAAGAAGCAAGAGAAGAAGGTTTTGAAGAATTAGCTATTAAATTTGAAAACGTTGGTAAAGTTGAAAGATCACATGAAGCTCGTTATTTAAGATTATTAGAAAACTATAAAGCTGGAAAAACATTCAAAGGAGATGCTCCAAAAGGATGGAAATGTAGACAATGTGGATTTATCTATGAAGGTGAAGAAGCTCCTGAAAGATGTCCAACTTGTGGTTATCCAAAAGCATATTTCGAAAGAATGGTTGAAAACTATTAGAAAAAAGCCCACAGGGCTTTTTTTATATTTCATCTAAAATATAAGTTTCATAAAATTGTGAGGGTAGAATTCGTTTGAATTCACCCTTTTTTGTTATAAAGTATGTATGTGCTTAAGATAATAACATAACCCTTGTTTTTAATGTATATCGTTATGATCATGTTTGTTGATTTTTAAAAGTGGCTTTGGTATATTCAATCAAAAGAATATAATGTGTCATTATAAACAAACCATCTCTATATAGTTTTGAATATCGCAGAAAGTTATATTTGCTTAGTATTTAGCATACGCAAGATATCCTTGCTATACATTATAACTTGCTTGATATATGATGTGGTTGCAACGGAAAGGATAGAATAAATATGGATTTTGGAAAACAAATAAAAAAGATAAGAAATGAAAATCATTTAACTCAAGAAGAAATGGCAAAAGAATTATGTGTTTCAAGACAGGCTATTTCTAACTGGGAAAATAACAAAAATTTACCTGATTTAGAATTGATTATTCGTATATCTCAATTGTATTCTGTTACATTGGATGAATTACTATTAGGAGCAAATACAATGAATAATATGACTGAGAAGCTTATACGAGATGGAAGTGAGACAAGAAGAGCTCAATTTCATATGATTATATTAGGTATTGGAACTTTATTATTAATACTTGGTTTTGCTTGCTTTCTATTAAAGGCAATAACTGTAGAATATATTGATGTGAATGGGATGATACATGAGAATTTCTTTTTAATACCTATTGGATTTACATTTATATTCTGTGGATTGATGACTTTTGTTATAGCGGGTATTAATGCAATTTTAAAAAAATCTCAAGATATTTAATAAAAATAACTATTATATCAATTATTAGGTGGAGTGGATGTTATCGATGTACAGATTGATGACATAAAACATTTATGAATGAATAGTGAAAAGAAGAGAGTGGCAAACCAATGTCATTAAGTTAAGATGACAATATTTAACCAGGAATTGTATGGAAATATATTTTTCCTGGTTTTTAATATTTACTCAAGCTCAAAAAGTGTAGTCTTGAAACTACATCTGTCAAGGTATATAATAAACTATGTTAGTTATATCTATAGTTAAAGCATACGACAGTCTTTGGCTTGACATGTCGCTTGTATTTTCTGTTGGGTCGAATTGGCAGAATCTCTTTAGCTATCAGATACTCTACAGGTGGATTCTTTCCACCTTTTTTTCTTAGAAACTCTCTGATGATATGTATGGATTTTGTAAAATTAACCCGATATGTATATTTGTTTCTGTCCTTTTTAGGAATCTTTATTTCCTGTACAATCCTTTGACAGAAATTATACATGATCATACGTGCATAGATTTCCTGCTGTATGAGTTTTCTTTTCT
>DEPZ01000031.1 GCA_002359025.1 Erysipelotrichaceae bacterium UBA3379
AAAATAAACAGTAGGTCTCCCTACTAAAAATAGTGAATCAAACTCTAGATTCACTATTTTTATTAAGCTATAAAAGATAAATCTAACAAAAAAGAAGCAATAAATATAGAATGATTTATTGACTTCTCTTTTACACAATATCTACTTATATATTTAAAAAGCTATCTATTTTTCATATAGATATGGCTTATACACCATTCTATTTTCTAATGCGAATACTCGTTTAGAATATTCACCAGGTTCAATCGTTTCTAAGGCTTTATCAAACATATGCATTCTTGCATCAATATTATCAATAAGATAAACAATCTCTGCTTCTCGAATTTGAGGGAGTACAGGTGAACCAAATTCATTCTTGCCATGATGTGACAATACCATATGTTGTAGAAGAATTACTTCTTCTCCTTCAATATTTAATTCTTTGGCTGCATCATGAATCAATGTTTGTGCAATCGAAATATGTCCTAGAAGCTTTCCTTCTAGCGTATAGCTTGGCACAACTGGACCACTTAATTCTATTGTTTTACCTATATCATGTAATAAAATCCCTGCATAAACCAAATCACTATTTAATTGAGGATAGTTTGTGACCAAAGCATCTGCCACCTTTAACATAGATAATGTATGAAAAGCCAATCCAGATACAAATTCATGATGATTGCGACTTGCAGCTGGATAAATTTTAAATTGATGTGCTTGCGAATCGAAAATCTTTTTTACAATATCATGAATCTTTTTATTCGATATTTTTTCTATATAATCATGAAGTTCATTCATCATTGTAGCAGCATCCATTGGCGCTTTTGCGACAAATTCTACTTGTTTAGATTCATCATAAGAAATTTCATTAATTTTAATGAGTTTCATTTGACGATCATCACTATACTTAATAATATCTCCTATTCCAGTAATAACTGCTCCCGTCTTTAAACCATTAATATATTCATCACTGGCATTCCACAATTTGGCATCAATTGTTCCAGTACTATCTTGAAATACAATGTTAAGATAATTACTCTTATGAGCACCATTTGTTTTTCCAGCAGTGACATAAGAAATCATTGCTTGAAATTCTACATTATTATCTCCACATTTCATGTCTTTAATTACTTTCATTATTGTCCTCCCATAGCTGACTGATGATTTCTATAACATCATCATATTCATATCCCTTTTGAACAAGGAATGTAATGATCTTACTACGTAAGATATTTGATGCATATCTATTTTTATAACGATTATAAACTCTATTATATTCTTTTTCTAGTAACATCATTGTATGTTCTCTAGGCACTTCAAAATTAAAATTAGAAATCGCTTGATCGACGACATCAGCTGAAAATCCTTTATTAAAAAGTTTGGATTTAATATTTTGAATCAATGCATATTGAGGTCTTGTTTTGTTTTCATTATAGAGTTTTTCTACAAGTGAAATTGCTTTATCATACTCTAAGTCTTGAGAATATTCTGCTAAGCACTCATCAATAACATTTTGTGAAACCCCTTCTTTTTTAAGATTATAAATAATTTTATTTAGTCCTAGTCCTAGTCTTTGTGCTTTCTTGAAATAATGCTTTGTATACTCGTTATCATCAATAAGGTTTTTATGAACTAGAATATCCATAGTCATATCTATCTGTATTTCATCAAAATCACCTTTATCAGCTAATTTCTTTTGCATCTTCGCATAAGTATAATCTTTGTATGTTAAATACTTTAAAGCCAAATGATAAGCCAATGCAACTTGTTCTTGATCTTTCAATGCATCTAGCTCTTCTCTATCAACGACTTGTCCCACACTTAAACCATATCTTTCAATAACTTGTGAAGAAAGATTTAATAGGACTTGATGATTATCAAAACGGAATGCGACTTGATAAACATTATTTTTATCTTTTGTTATAGATTTAACTTCATAACAATAATGATGCTTAGATAAAGCTTTTTGATATGTCTGAATAATCTTTTGATAAAAGTTTTCACTACTGTATTCATTTGCATCTTCTAGTGCATTCTTTTTTAGTATAGACAAATCTTGCTGAGATAAATCAATAATTCTTCTAACAAGATCTTCCTTATCATCAAAGAAATAACCATTTCTTCCATCAATAATAACCCCTTCAAGATTCTTATCATGTCTTGCGAGTACTGGTATACCACTCGCCATTGCTTCAATAAAAGTCAAACCTTGAGTTTCAGTAATTGATGCCGAAACAAAAAGATCTGAAGCATGATAGTAGCTTGGAACAAGTGATGATTCTTTTGGTCCTGTAAAAATGACTTTTTCTTCTAAGTGATATGATTTAGCAAGATCTTTTAATTCTTCTAATTGTGGACCTCCTCCAACAATCATTAAAACAATATGATCATCTTTTAAAACAATATCTTTCATTGCGTCAATAAGTAAATCGACACTTTTTTCTGGAGCAATTCTCCCCAAAAACGTTACAACGAATTTGTCATGAAGATGATACTCATCTTGAATTTCTTTTACAAGCTCATGATTGATATGTTGTGGTGAAAAATGATCAATCTGTAATCCTGTTGGAATCACATGAATAGAATTAGAAATGCCATATTCACGCAAAGCCATAGCTGTCTTTTTTGATGGAACAATAAGTTCACTACAACTATCTCCATAAATTTTCGATATTTTTTCAATAATTTTCTTTGCAGCATGATCAACTGCCTTTATATTTCCAGGTGTAATATAATGAGAGTAATCTGCCCACATTGTATGATATGTATAACATACTGGAACATTTAATATCTCACCAGCAATTTTACCAAAGATTCCAATACCAAATTCTGTTTGTATGTGGATAATATCAACCTCAAATTCTTTTAATTCCTTCATTCCTTTAAAAGAATAAATATTACTCGCACGGTATCCATATAACTTTTTTAAATCTAAACCTGGTAATCTTAAAACATAATCATCTTCATCCACATAATCACTATCATGAGGAAGCATAGTTGTCACAACCAAAACATTATGACCATGTTTTTTTAATTCATTTTTTAATATATATGTTGAGGTGGCTACACCATTAATATCCGGTAAATATGTATCGCTAAATAATGCAATATTCATTTTATCACGACCTTTCTCGCTTTATATAAGTATCTATGACTCTATATTTTCTAATTTATTTCTATTCACTTCTTTATTGAATGAAAATACCAATGCTCCAATAATAAGCCCTAAATAATAAGACATAAATCTCCATAAAAACATTGATGATGATGTTCCTACAGCCCCAAGGAAAGAAAATAAGAGTATATATGTCCCCTCACTTCCTCCACTTGCCCCAGGAATAGGTAAAAAGGCATTAATCATATAAATAAATGAACATAATCCAATAAAGTCTATAAATTGATACCATTCAACCTCTAAATTCAATGCTTTACAAGCAAAAAATGGCATACTATATAACAATGTCAATTTAACAAAATTACATAAACATGATTGTAATAAAACACGTTTATTGTGTTGAAGAATATTTAATTGATTTCTAAAGTCACTTAAATATTGTTGTATTTTCGCACAAGTATCTTCATAATTTTTAACTATATGAAGCTTGTATAAACATTTTAAAATCGTATGTGTTAGAAAATTTTGAAATTTCTTAGATTTAGCTCCTGCAAATAGGCTCACAATAACCACAAAATTAACTAAGAAACCTATCATTGCAAGTGATAACATTCCAGCATGTTCCTCAATAAAATATTGATACTTAAAAATTAATACAAGACTCGTATATATCACCAATATCGTTTGATAACAAATAAAGCACATTAAAAGTATACTTGCTGAAAAAGTCGGAACAATCCCTTGTTTATTAAAGACATACACTTGAGCAAATTGACCACCACTTGCAAAAGGAGTAATGCCATTAAAGAAAATTCCAGTTAAAGCATTAACTACAGCTTGTTTCATACGATAAGCTTTATTATAAACTCTAGCAAACAACCATAATGACACTGCTTCTAAAAGATAATATAGCAACATAACAATGGCCATTACTAAAATCCAATTGATCTTAGAATGCATAAATGCACTCATGACTTGATCAAAATTATCACCAATAGATAAAACGATAGATCCTCCACCAATAATTAAGATAAGCAATATATTGAGGATATATTTCTTATTTTTCATAACACAATCCTTTAAAGATTCATCACATCATTATAAACCTTTAATAATTCCTTTCCTATAATCGATAACTCTCTTGCTTTTGCAACTTCATAACCAGCCTTAGCAGTAGAGGGTAATCTCTTATAAATAATATCATTAATAATTCGTATAAAATCTTCATTGGATTTGCCTTTATAAACATGTTTCCCATTTTCTAGCCAATCATCAAAAACAGGAATATCTCTTAATACAATATTACATTTTGCTGCAAGAGCTTCTAAAACAACAATCCCTTCTGTTTCCTCTCTAGAAGGAAAGAAGAATACATCACAGTAACCATAAGCACCTTTAATGACATCTCCAGTAACATATCCAGGTAATATAACATTATCTGGGGGATTTTTAATATATTGTCTAATCTTCTTTGTAGGAGCTGAAAGATTAATATCACCAAACCAAATAAATTTATAGTGTGGTAATGCCTTTGCCACTTCACAGAAAGTATCAAAGCCTTTTCTTTCAAATAACCATCCTACTGAGATAATGACTTTTTCATCATTAATATGGAAATAATCTTTAAATGTCTGAATTTGTTCTTGAGAAGGATTATAATCTTCTAAACAGATTCCATTACTAATTGCATAGACTTTCTTATTTAAACCATATGATTCAATGAGACGTTTAGAATATGGTGTAGGTGTAATAATAACATCTGCTTGTTTATATAATGATATAAGCCATTTTTTATAGAATGGTGCAAATGCATTTGATCCTACAAACGAGTCTTTAAAATCTTCTTTTGTACTATGAGCATGATAAATAATCTTCTTATGAAGTTTATGAGCTTCATGTATAAGAAAAGGACTTGATGGAAAGATTGTATTGATATGTAATATATCATAATCTTTATCATTTTTATCATGTGTAAATGGTATATTATTGAGTGTTAAAGCCATCATCTGATGTTTAAGGGCTCTTCCAATACCTGATTTTTTAATTGTTTCTTCGTTACCGAAATAAAGTTTAATTTTCAATTTTTATCACCATCATTATTTTACTATATTTATATGTACAAAGAAAGAACAAAAACCTTAAAAATATCAAAAGAAATATTGAATAGTCTCTTTATTTTAAAATAAAAAAAGGACCCGATCAGGGTC
>DEPZ01000006.1 GCA_002359025.1 Erysipelotrichaceae bacterium UBA3379
CTTTTTCCTCCTTTAATATAAAAAGCCGCCCTATCTAAGGACGACTTTATCGCGATACCACCTTAGTTCATAAGTCTATACTTATGCCCTCATTACTTTAACGCAGTTATACGGTAGTCACTACTTGATTCATCACTACATCTCCAAGGCGAGTTCATCAATGCCATCATACTTGTTTTCACCACCCACAAGCTCTCTAAAAGACTTTCTTGACTACTACTCCTTTTCTTTGAATTTACACGCCTATTATTATATCATACGATTTTGTAATTTCAAGACTTCAATGCATCTATTGTATTAAAATGATAAACATAAATAAGTGGAATCAGTTGACTTAGTAATGAAATCATCCATCCTGACAAACATACCTTTATAATAACTTCTCCTTGTATATGAAATAATGTTGTTTGACTCATCAAGATATTCTTTGCTACCTCATTAAATCCAGTAAGCAACATAACATATAATAAGCATCCAAATATTTGCGCTCCTAAAACAATCATCCCTGCTTCATAGAAAACAATTTTTAATGTATCAAAGGATGTTGCTCCAAAACAACGCATAATAGCCAAATCTTTTTTCTTTTGAACAACATTTAAAAACATAACTTCACCTATTAAAAAGACAGAAGAAATCATAGCTAAAAAAGAAAAAATCATTAGTATCATTTCCACTTTATCCATTGTATCACTAACATGTTCAGAAGTTGTTTCACCAACTTCTTGAAAACGTAACTGTTTGTAATCTTTTTGTAGTTGGGTAAAAACAGTATGTCTGTCTTTATGTGGCTTAACATAAATCATACCTAATCTAGATAATGAATCAAAATCTTCTTGTTTCTCTAACAAATGAATATAAGCGTTTTCTCTTTGATAAAATGTATCAAATGTTGTTGTGTTGGTACTAACACCAACTATAAGAAATTCTATAGGATACATTCTTTTATCTTTTTTATACCACGAATATACTTTTTTATTTAAACACTTTGTCACATCTGTATCATTTAACAGATGCTTAGCTGTTGATAAGGATAAAATAATCTCTTGGTCATTTTTAGGATATGTTCCATATTTTAATTGAAGATATTGATAAGGTGATGAATCATCACTAATAAATAATGTTTTGGATTCTTCATAACGCTTCTTTTGAAAACTTAATCCCATGTTTTCATAATGATCTAAGTAGAAATGTATTCTTGATATGTCTTGACTGTGATGCAACTGATTAATAAGATCTTTATCAATATTTTGCTTATCTTGCTTTTGAAAACTGATACCTGATGATGGGACAATTGTATAGATATAATCTTTAATTTGTTTTTCTAAACCCTGAGACAAACTGAGTGTTGTCAAAATACATACAAAAGACAAAGTTAAGCCAAAAATCATCTGAATCGAACGTTTTCGATGTGATAAAAAAGAAGCATAGGCCATTTGTAAACATGAAAAAGGATACTTAGCTTGTTTACTTTGGAACACTTCAACAAGTTGACATGAATTTATTATTCTATGATCTATGATTTTCCCGTCATTCATCATATAAATTTCATCACTATAATCCTCAATCAACTCTTGGTCATGTGACACCATAATAACCAGTCTAGACTTAGATTCTTCTTTTAACAAATTCATTAACACTCTTTTATTCTCTTCATCCAATGATCCTGTAGGTTCATCACATAGAAGTATATTTCCCTTTTGCATATAAGCTCTTAAATAAGCTATACGTTGTCTTTGTCCAAAGGATAAAGCTGTCATATCAAAGTTCTCAAAATCCTGTATATCTAATTTATAATCTTTTTTGTATTGAAAATGAAAATAACGAGATAAAAAAATATTACTTTTTACATTTAACCACATCAACAAATGAAACCTTTGAAATAGAAAACTAATATGATATTTTCTATATCTATGTAAATAATGTTTGACCTTTTTTTGATTATAATATATTTCACCTTGAAAATCAGAATCAATTCCACCAATAATTTGTAATAAAGTCGTTTTTCCACATCCTGAAGGACCTATAATAGAAATCAAACCACATGAAGGCAACTCCATACATATATCATCTAAAACCTTAGTAAAATCATAACGTTTATAGATGTGTTCCAACTTTAACATATTATTCCTCCCTTAATATTTCTACAATATCTTGTTCTTTAATACTCATATAAGGCTTTATAACCCCCAGCGTGACAATAAATGCATAAACAAACATGAAAAGAATAATCATTGCATAAGGAGAACCACCAAGTGTAGGAACCATCAAACGAAACATCAACACTTTTTCTAAATGATAAACATCATTGACATAAACATAACTCATATAAGATAACAACATACCACCTAGCACGATAATACCAACCAAAACCAGTGCTTCAAATAAAGTTAAAACAAATAATCTCTTCTTTTCAATACCTAATGCAATTAAGTAAGCATAATCATGTTGTCTTTCAAAATAAATAATTGATTCAACAATCATAATCAATATCAAAGAAACTATAAAACTCACTCCAATAAAAATATAAGCAATCACCTTTGAAAGAGATAATAATGAATGATAATTATCTACTCTTTCTATAATATCACTATAAACAATATAATCTTTCGTATATTTTTGATAAACTTCTCTTGCTTTATTATCTTTAGCTTCAATCAAAAGAGTATAAGGATCTTGATAGTCTTGGTAACTCTTCATAAAGTCTTTACTGATATAACATTCATCTCCCTCAAAAAGAATAGGATTTAAAATCCCTACAACCTTTAGTATTTTCTTTTCATCCCCTATTTCTACATTTAATTGATTAGATTTTATTTTCTGATAAAATGAATGACTGACTAAAATTTCATCTAAAGCTCTAGGAAGTCTGCCATATTGTAATGAGATATGCTTAGTAAAATCGGGCATTACAGAACATAATGGTTCATATTCTTTTTGATTATGAGTAAATATGAGCGAGTCAAAATGATAATCATACTGCACATTTTGAAATAAAGGATCTTCTATCAGCTTTGTAAAAGGTTTAGTATCAGTATTTTGTAGAGTTATCATGTTTTTATGAATAACTTGTGTTTCACTGTCTTTGAGTGTTGTAAAAACACCTTGAATAGCTGTTAATATTAAGAATGATGAGACAATAATAATCCATTGAAAAATGCATAAAAAACTTAATTTATTCTTTTGATAAAGCATTTGTCTTAAAGGATAAAACCATAAACTACGCTTTTTTCTTTTTAAGAGTGGAAACTCTTTCGATGATTCAAAAGTTTCCCCTGTTACTCTTCCATCTTTCATCGTTATCAATGTATCACAATATGCACTAATAAGTGATAAATCATGAGATACAACAATAACCAATCTCTCCTTAGATACATCTTTTAATAATTTCATAACTTCATGCGCTTGTTTTTGATGTAAAGCCCCTGTCGGTTCATCACAAATAAGTACTGGAGATTGTTTCATGATTGCTTTTGCAATAGAAACTCTTTGACGCTGTCCTCCAGAAAGCTGATCTGGAAATGAAAAGAGATACTCATTTATTTCTAATGTGTTTGCGAGTTTAATAACGTCCTTCCTTGAAACATCAACACCTGCAATTTTAGCAGGTAAAACAATATTTTCATAAACCGTTAAAGCTAACAAATCATCTCGGTTTTGCATCATATAAGATACATAGTTTTTACGATAATTATCGTCTCCCCTAATATTTTTACCATTATATAGAACCTCACCATCATATTCTTTTTGTAACCCTGAGACAATTGATAACAATGTACTTTTTCCACATCCACTTTGACCTTGAATACCAATCAATCCTACATCTGGAAAAGTGATTTGAATATCATCTAAGATACGATGTTGATCAAATTCTTTAGAAATATGTTTTAATTCTAACATAGTCTCCTCCTTTATGTTATAATGCATCTTGGTGATAAAAATGAATAAATTTCCTTATACATTTGATAACAAACGTTATCATACATATAATTATTTCTTAAAAAACAAATATAAAAAGAAAATAGCTAAAGTTTCTTTAAATGCTGGTTTCACTTGTCCAAATCGTGATGGAAAAGTTTCTAAAGGTGGATGTATCTTTTGTTCTGATAGTGGTTCAGGTGATTTTGCTGGAAATGTCTATGATTCTTTACAAAAACAATTTGATGATATCTCTGCAATCATGAAAAACAAATGGCCAGATTGCCAGTTTATCGCTTATTTTCAAGCCAATACAAATACATATGCACCAGTTCAACGCTTAAAAGAAACATTTGAACCATTTGTAAACAAAGATCAAGTTGTAGGAATCGCACTAGGTACAAGAGCTGATTGTTTAGAAGATGATGTCTGTGATTATCTTTATGAACTCTCACAAAAATGTGATTTATATGTAGAACTCGGTTTACAAACAATTCATGACACAACAGCAAAACTCATCAATCGTGGACACGATTATCAAACATTTGTAGAGGGTGTTCAAAAACTAAGACAAAGAGGCATACATGTCTGTGTTCATATCATAAATGGTCTTCCTTTTGAAACTTATGATATGATGCTAGATACTGCTAAAGCAGTTGGTCAGCTTGATATCCAAGCTTTAAAAATTCATAATCTTTTTATTTTAAAAGACACCCCACTTCATAAGCTTTACCAATCAACTCCTTTTCCTATCTTAACCCGAAAAGAATATATTTCTTTAGTCGTTGAACAATTAGCTTATATTCCAAAACATGTTGTTATTGAAAGGCTTACTGGGGATGCACCTTTAAAAGATTTAGTAGAACCTCAATGGTCAATTAAAAAAGTGACAATTCTAAACGATATAGATAAACTCATGAAAGAGAAGGATATTTATCAAGGGAGTTATTTATAAACCCCTCACTTATATATAAGTCATTATTTTTTTAATTTACTTCTTAAAATATAAAAAAATAAACATTTATATTCAATGATATATAAAAAGGTGTCCACTTGACACCTTTCCTTTATTTTTATTCAGTTTCTAGTAAACCATATTTACCATCATGACGTTTGTAAATAACACTGACTTTATCAGTTTCTGTATCAAGATATACGAAGAATGAATGTCCAATTAATTCCATTTGCATAATTGCTTCTTCCATATCCATTGGTTTTGGACTGATTGTTTTTGTTTTAACAAGTACGTCTTCTTCTTCAGTTTCTAATGGTTCAATTGATGCAACATTAAATGCGAGTTTATTATCTTTAGATTTTCTACTTAATCTTGTTTTATACTTTCTGATTTGTCTTTCTAATTTGTCAATGACCAAATCAATTGCATTGTAGAGATCTTCATCAATAACCTCTGCTCTTAGTAATACGTAATCTGTTGGAATAGTCACTTCGATTTTTTGACCTACAGGATAAGTTCTAATTAAGACTTTAGCTTCAACATTATCACTCATGATGAAATATTTATCCAACATGCTTAATTTTTTGTTGATTTTTGTTTCAATTCCTTCAGTCAACTCAATATTTTTTCCTCTTGTAATGACTTTCATAAATATTCCTCCTTTGATACTTTTATTATACATCATTTTTAAGAAAAAAGCACTATATTTACCTATATTCTAAAATTTTATTTATTTTAATAAATTCTCACAAAAAAAAGAAGCAAAATTGCTTCTTATAAGTATTTCTTTAAGTCTTCTACTTTATCTAAGTTTTCCCAAGGTAAGTTTAAATCACCTCTACCAAAATGTCCATAAACAGCTGTATTTGAATAGATTGGTCTTAATAATTGTAATGTATTAATAATACCTTGAGGTGTTAAATCAAATTCATTTTTAATTGCTTTTAAGATAACATCATGACTTACTTTTTCTGTTCCATATGTTTCAACATAAACACTTGTTGGTTCCTTTACACCAATTGCATAAGATAATTGAATCTCGATACGATCACACAATCCAGCCGCAACAATATTCTTTGCCATATATCTTGCCATATAAGCAGCACTTCTATCAACTTTAGATGGATCTTTTCCAGAGAAAGCTCCTCCTCCATGTCTTGCAGAACCACCGTATGTATCAACAATGATTTTTCTTCCTGTAAGACCTGTATCTCCATGAGGCCCCCCAATAACAAAACGTCCTGTTGGATTAATAAAGACTTTATAATCTGTGTTCATGTCATATTTTTTAACAACTTCTTTCATGATTACATTTTGAATATAGTCTTTAAACTCTTCTTCATTAAAATCATCATCATGTTGAATAGACATTAAAATAGTATCTATAAATGGATGTTGTGGATCTGTATAGTCAATTGTTACTTGAGATTTCATATCAGGACGTGCCCATTTGAATTCCCCACTATGTCTTTTTTCAGTCGCATAACGAACCAAATGATGAGCAATAGATACTGGTAAAGGCATATACCCTTCTGTTTCATGGCTAGCATATCCAAACATAATTCCTTGATCTCCTGCTCCACCAACTTCTACATTTGTACCTAATGCAATATCACTAGATTGACTATCTAATACGACTTCAATACGACAATTCTCACAATCAATACCTAAATCATCACGAGTATATCCAATTTTTCTTAACACATCTCTAGCAACTGCTTCATAATCAACTTTTGCTTGCGTTGTAATTTCTCCACCAATAACAACTAAATTTGTTGTTGCAAAACATTCACATGCCACACGAGAATATGGATCTTGTGCTAAACATGCATCAAGTATAGCATCACTGATTTGATCACAAACTTTATCAGGATGTCCTTCAGAAACTGATTCTGATGTAAATAAAATTCTTTCCATAACTTTCCTCCTCCAACCAATAAAAAAAGCTTTCAAGAGGAAAGCTTCGTTCCCCCTTGTTGTTCAAGTAAACTTGCTTGGTAAAGGCACCTTCTTTATATTAAAGGGTTGCCACCACATCATCGATCCTCATCTCGTGGTTCTAAACAAGAGCTTTATATTATTGATATAATTTTGATAATTCTTCTTGACTTAAAGATGTCATCACAGATATCACCTGTAAATCTAATCCTAAATCATATAATATTGCAGCAATCTTATATTGCTGTTGTTTTCTTGTATCCATAATATCACCACTATTAGTTTATCCAATAACGATAACATTATTCTACAAAATAAGACTTGTTCATTATATGAAATTTTTTAACATAAATCAAGCAATTTATGAATTAGATTGCTTGAACCTCTAAAACACCAGGAACTTCTTCAATAAGAATTTGTTCAACTCCATCTTTTAAAGTTGCATCTAACATCATACAACCTGCACAAGCACCATGCATTTGTACATAAACAATACCTTCTTCAAATTTTACAAATTCAATATCTCCACCATCTCTTTGTAAGTATGGTCTTAATTTATGAATAACTTTCTTGATTTCTGCTTCTATATCCATGTTTTTTTCCTCCTTGTCTAACAATTATATCACAATTTACAAAATATGAAAGTATGATAATCTTTTTTCACTTTTAAGTCAAATACTAATGTGATATAATTGCCTTGATTGGAGGGCTGTTAATGGAACATCATGTAAAAACTGGTGATATCATAGATGTAACCATTACTGGAATTCAACCTTATGGTGCTTTTGCATCTTTACCTGATCATACTTCAGGATTAATACATATTTCTGAAATATCTGATAAGTTCGTCAGAAGTGTTGATAATTTCGTACATGTTGGTGATACTATACGTGTAAAGGTTATTGATATCGATGATAAATCGCATCAAGCAAAACTTTCTTTAAAAGCTGTACATTCTATGAAAAGAAAGTATAAACGTGCGTATAAAAATCAAAGGGAAAAGATACATGAAACACCTTTAGGATTTAATCCATTAAAAGAAAAATTGCCTGAATGGATTGAAGCAGGCATTATACAGGAGGACAAGTTATGATTAAAGTTGATTTATCACAAGCAAAATTATCTGAAAGCATGGAATCATACAAAGAAGAAGTGGCTTCTATTCATGATATGATTCACAATAAAACTGGTGCTGGAAATGATTTTTTAGGATGGGTTGATTTACCTATTAATTATGATAAAGAAGAAGTTCAAAACATTCTTAAAAAAGCTGCTGAATTAAAAGATGAAGTTGATGTCTTATTAGTATGTGGAATTGGTGGTTCTTATTTAGGGGCAAGAGCTGCAATTGAAGCTCTTAATGGTTTATTCCCAAGTGAAAAATTAAAAATCATTTATATTGGAAATACTTTCTCATCTACATATTTAGCACAAGTTAAAGAATATGTTAAAGATAAAGAATTTGCAATTAATGTTATTTCTAAATCAGGAACAACAACTGAAACATCTATTGCATTTAGAATTTTTAAAGAATTATTAGAAGAAACAAAAGGTAAAGAAGATGCAAGAAGAAGAATTGTAGCAACGACTGATAAAGAAAAAGGTGCTTTAAAAACATTAGCTACAAATGAAGGATATACAACATTTGTAGTACCAGATGATGTAGGAGGACGTTATTCAGTATTAACTGCTGTAGGATTATTCCCTATCGCAATGGCTGGTATTGATATCCAAGCGATGTTAGATGGTGCTAAAGATGCAAGAGAAAAATACAATAACCCTGATTTAATGACAAATGAAGCTTATCAATATGGTGTTGCTAGACAAATGTTATCTAAACAAGGTTATCCAGCAGAAATGTTTGTAACTTATGAATTACAATTAGCTATGGTTGCAGAATGGTGGAAACAATTATTTGGTGAATCTGAAGGTAAAGAAGGAAAAGGTATCTTACCTACAAGTGCAACTTTCTCAACAGATTTACATTCATTAGGGCAATTTATCCAAGAAGGTTCAAAAGTTGTTTATGAAACAATCTTCAAAGTCACAAAACCAATGGCAGATTTAGAAATCCCTAGTGATCCTGATAATTTAGACAACTTAAATTATCTTGCTGGAAAAACTGTAGACTATGTTAACAAAAAAGCATGTGAAGGAACTATTGATGCACATGTTAATACTGGAGGAGTTCCTAATATTCAAATTACATTAGATGAATTGACTCCATACTCATTTGGATATATGGTATACTTCTTTGAAAAAGCTTGTGCTTTATCAGTATACTTATTACATGTTAATCCATTTAATCAACCTGGTGTTGAAGTTTATAAGAAAAACATGTTTAAACTTTTAGGAAAACCTGGTGCTTAATATCTATCTCTATAATCAGTTTAACTGATTATAGAGATTTTTTTATTCAAAATTATCTTCTTATAATCATTATAATTTAAAAAGTTGCAAATAAATGTAAATTTTGTATTGACGAACAAAACAAAGTTATGCTATTATATATGAGCGTTAAGCGAGACGGAGGCTTAGCTCAGTTGGGAGA